>CAYTJW010001276.1:0-1684 GCA_964438135.1 uncultured Thermoanaerobaculia bacterium | reverse complement strand
AGGTCGACACCCACCTCCGGCTGCTGGCCGGGGCGGGGGCGGTCGACCTCGGGCGTGCCCGAGCAGCCCTCGACCTCTTCGACCAGGTGCGCGCCATGACCTGGCGGCTGCTGCACCCGCGGGTGTGAGCGCCCTCGCCCCGACCGCGGTCGAGACGCCTCTGCGCCTGCCCCTGCCCTTGCCGGCTGACGCCGACCCTGCCGCGCTGTCCCTGTCGCTGCCCCGGTCACGGCCGATGGTGCGATGCGGGCCGTTCCTGCGGCCGTGGAAGGGGGAATGTCGACGAGGATTCCACTTCTCCAGCATTTCTCGCAGAATCATGCGAAAGTAAGGACGAAAAGCACGCTCCGTCATGTCCTGGGCGAGGCGATGCTCAAGCAGCTCGTCACGACCCTGAGCAGGGCGCTGCCGGACCTCGGCCGCCACCTCGGCCTGGACGGCAAGCGCAACGACCTCCGCTGGAGCCCTCCCCCTCGCACCCGCCCACGCCGTGCTACCGTGCCGCCGTGGGACCGGAACAGACCGTCGGCCCGGCCGACCGCCGCCGCCTCGCCGTTCTGGTCTACCTCCTGCTCTCGGTCGGCCTCGGCATCCTGGTCAGCGTCCTGCTGTCCCAGGAGGTGTCGACGCAGGCGGCGGCGATGGGCGCGATCGTCGGCGCCACGGTGTTCGCCCTGTCCTACGGGCTCGACGCCCTCCTCGACCCGTTCCTCGAGCGCCTGCCGCGACCTCTGGCGACCCCTGCCCACGCCCTGGTCTACTCCCTCGCCGCCACCGCCGGCGGCCTGCTCGGCCTGGTCGTGGCCCGCTCCCTCGTGCTCGGCGCGCCGCTCGCCCTGCCGCCGGCGGCTCGCGGCCTGTGGCTGGTGCCGGTGGTGTCGGTCGCCCTGGCCCTGCTGATCGCCCTGCCGGCGCGCGCCCTGGACGCGATGCGCGCCCGACTCGCCGAGTCGGTCGAGCGCCTCAAGGCGGCCGAGTACGCCGAGCGCGAGCTCGAGCTGGCACGGGCCATCCAGCAGCGCCTGCTGCCGCCCTCCGCCGTCGCGGGCCCCGGCTTCGCCGTCGCCGCCTGCAACCAGGCCGCGCACGCGGTCGGCGGCGACTTCTTCGACGTCTTCCACCTCGACGACGGTCGGCTGGCGGTGGCCGTGGCGGACGTCGCCGGCAAGGGCATGGGCGCCGCCCTGATCATGGCCACCGCCAAGGCGGTCTTGCCGTTCGTCACCGCCGGCCGGTCGCTGGCCGGGGCGCTCGACGCCCTCAACCAGAGGCTGCGACGGGAGCTCGGCCGCACCGAGTTCGTGGCCCTGGCCTGCGCCAGCCTCGACCCCCGCTCGGGCACCCTCGAGCTGGTCAACGCCGGCCTGCCCGACCCCTACCTGCTGCGGCCGGGACACCCGCCGCTGGCGCTGTCGGCGCCGGGCCCGAGGGTCCCGCTCGGCCTCATGGACGGCGTCGCCTACCAGGCCCTGCGGGTCACGGTCGCGCCCGGCGAGCGCGTGCTGTTCCTGTCCGACGGCCTGCCCGAGGCCCGGCGCCCGGACGGCGAGCCGCTCGGCTACGCGGCGTTCGAAGGCCTGCTCGACCTCGCCGCCGCCGCCACCCCGACCGCCGCGGTCGAGCTGCTCCTCGGACGCGTCGCGGCCGCCACCCGCCCGGGCCGCGACGACGACTGGACCGTGCT
>CAYTJW010001275.1:0-1689 GCA_964438135.1 uncultured Thermoanaerobaculia bacterium | reverse complement strand
CCTCCCCCACCCACTCTACCAGATATCGTCGATATCGCCTGACCTGGCACGGATGCGGCTTCACCCAGCAAGCCCTGGCCGACCTCGCCGGCGTGCACGTGGTCCAGGTCCGGCGCTACGAGGGGGGCGGCGCCGAGCCCAGCCTCGAGATCGTCCGCAAGCTCGCGGTCGCTCTCAGCGCCAGTGCGGATGAGTTGCTGTTCGAGCAGGGCGAGCGGGGCCCGGACGAGGAGCTACGGTTCCAGTTCGAGGCCGTCGGACGCCTCGACCCGAACGAGAGAACCCTCGTCCGCGAGCTCCTCGACAGCATCATCGTCCGCCACGACGCCAGGCGGCTCTTCATGAGGGGATCAGGCGAAGAGGCCAGCCCCTGAGCCGCGTGGCCGACAACGAGCTGGTCACCGCCGACAGCAGCGAATTGGACGTCGCCAAGGTCAAGGACAGGAATCGCCGAAGGGCCCCACGGCTCGCCCTTCGGCCGGCCGTGGTCCTGCCCGAGAAGGCCGGGAGACGGATCCGCAGGACCAGCGAGGGCTGAAGAGGGGTAGCGCCAGCCGCCCCCGAATCACCGAATGTACGAACGCGGCACGATTCCCACGTCAAGCGCACGAACAGGCCGTGGTCCTCCCGGACAAGCCCGCCAAGCGCATCCGCAGGACCAGCGACGACTGAGACGGGGCGGCCGCCGCCGCCCCAGATCACCAAACCTGCGAACGCGGACCGGTTCTATTGAGGTAGTCCGTAGACAAAGAAGCTCCCGTCGCTCATGAGCCAACTATCTTCGGGCTGGATGAAAACCTGAGGCGCGCCCGAGTGAGCTGAATTGTGATCCGCGACATCATTGTCCACTAGAACCACCCTAGTGGCTGGCAAGTCCTCCGAGAACGGCGAGACGATCGACATGAAGAACGCTCCGTACTCTCCTGCAGGGATGGGCCCGAGCGCATGAGGAGAAGAGGACGCGACGGAGACGTCAAGGCTGGCATTGGCCGGAACAATGATGTAGCTTGGCTGGCCGAAGACCTTGATGCCGCCATCGGCGGGGGAAAACGCATCTTCTATTCCGAGGTCTCGGCGGAAGATGTAGAGCCTTGCGTACGCTGTGTGAATCATCTTCTCGTGAATGAAGCTGTCCGATGGCTCGTCACGCACCCGCAGCTCACATGGCGAGGCCAACACGGCGACAGGGAGGTCGCAGGTGTTGGTCAGAAGCAGGCTGCCGGTGAACGGCTTCCCCTCGCGCTGGTCGCCAACGCGAAGCCGAGCCGTGAGGCATCGTGCTAGGATCTGTCCAGCGCCAGCTGGGCCTGGCGTGACTGCGCTTTCGGCTATCCCGAGTGCTTCAAGAACGGCAGTAGGGGGAGGAGTCCCGACGAGGATTGCGTCGCCACTCCGCGAAGGGGAGCGCTCATCTGCGGCCGACATAGAGCTGCCCCGGGAGCACCCCAGGCTCAACAGGGTGAGGCTGCCAATGCACAGGAAGAGCTTCCTGTTCATCGGCCTAGTACCCCGCGACCGGCCAGAAGGGGTTCATGGCCTCCCACTCCGCTTCTCTCGTCTCAATGTTGATTCTCGCGTTCGGATCATATGCGAAGGTGAAGACCCCCGGGCCAGAGTCGACCAGCGTGTAGACATCCACCTAACCTGAGCGATTCGCGGGTTGGACGGCAGCGCAGGGGGCTGGGGTGT
>CAYTJW010001274.1:0-1690 GCA_964438135.1 uncultured Thermoanaerobaculia bacterium | reverse complement strand
CGCTGCCGACCACCGCCAGCACCGCCACCCCGGCCACCACCACCAGCGCCGGCACCAGCGCCGCCACCGGCCGGGCGGTCGACCACCACACCCCGAGCACGACCCACGACAGCAGCAGGCCGGCGGCCGCCAGCCACGGGCCACGGCCGGCCGCGCCCTCGGCGAGGAGGCCGGCGTTGAGCACCAGCAGCAGCAGCGCCAGACCCCACAGGGCCGCCTCGGCCACCGGCCCGACCGACAGGAACAGGAGCAGGCCGAGGGACAGCAGGAGCAGCACCGCCGCCCCGCCCGCGGGCTCGAGCGGTCGCCCGAGCCGGCGCGCCGCCAGCGGCACGCCGAGGTAGAGCAGGGCGAACGCCGCGTACACCAGCAGCGCCGCCTCCAGCCGCCCCGGCTCGAGGTGGCGAGCCGACCAGACCGCCTCGGCGGCGACGGCGAAGAAGGCGGCGACGAAGTGGAGGGCGCCGCGGCGGGTGGCCACCGCCACCGCCGAGACCGCCGCCACCAGCACCAGCAACGCGCCGAAGAAGGGCCCCGGGCTGGCGCAGGCCGGCTCGCGCCAGGCCAGGACCGGGAAGACGAACAGCACGAGCGGCGCCACCAGCGCCGAGGCCGTGTCCCAGCCGTCCGCCGGCCGACCGAGGCGCGCGGCGAGCGGTGGGGCGGCGAGGTGGAGCGCGACCAGGGCGGCGACGAAGCCGAGCAGGCCCGGCCACGCCGGGTGCAGGGAGGTGAGGCCCGGGTAGGAGACCGCCAGCCACACCGCCAGCGCCACCAGCGCCGACAGGCCGCCCAGGGCGTGCAGGGAGGCCGGGCCGCGCAGCACCGCCACCGCCGCCAGGCCGAGGTCCATGGCCACCAGCAGGCCGAGCAGCACCCCCCAGTGCTGGCCGTACGCCGGCACCGCCGCCAGGTGGAAGGCGAACAGCGCCGGCAGCAGGGCGGCGGCGTTGGCGGTGTGGCGGAACGCCCGGCCGGGCCGGGCCGCCGACTCAGAAGCGGCCGCCCGCCGGTCGGCCACCGCCAGGGCGGCGACGGCCAGCACCGGGAAGACCAGGAAGACGCCGACCGCCAGCGGCAGCTTGCTCGCGTCCAGGAACTTCCACACCCACAGCCACTGGTGGAGCGTGGTCAGCGCCAGGCTCAACGCCGTCAGCACCGGCCAGCGCTTGTGGTAGGCGACCCAGGCCAGGCCGGCGTTGAGCAGCAGCAGGTAGCCGAACAGGCCCACCGGCCGGTCGACCCCGGTCGACAGCACCAGCGGCGTGGCGAAGCCGCCGACCAGGCCGAGCAGGGCGATGAACACCGCCTCCCGGCGCACCGCCAGGCCCACTGCCACCGCCGTAACCAGCGCCATCAGGGCCGCGGTCGCGAGGGTGCCGAGCAGGTGCCAGCGGACGTGGGCGGCGAAGAAGGTGGCGTAGAGCACGGCGATGGCCGCGCCGTCCATGGCGTTGGCCGTGACCTGGTAGCGCCGCGCCACTTTCAGCTCGCACACCACCAGCAGGGCCACGCCGGTGGCGAGGCCGATCGCCATCTGCACCGGCGGCCCCAGCCACCCCTGGGCCACCGAGTAGCGCAGGAACGACACCGCGGCGACGAACAGGGCGATGCCGGCCACCCACGAGAAGAGCTTGACCCCGACCAGGCCCTCCCAGTCGAAGCGCGCCGGCGGCGGCCCGGCCGGGGG
>CAYTJW010001273.1:0-1692 GCA_964438135.1 uncultured Thermoanaerobaculia bacterium | reverse complement strand
ACCGGCGACGTCGCCCTGCGCCTGGCGGCCGGCGTCGCCACCGTCGGCTGCGACTGCTCCCTGGCCATGCTCGCCCGCGCCCGGCGGCGGGCCAGGCGGCGCCGGGCCGCCCTGCCGCTGGTGGCCGCCGACGCGCTGCGGCTGCCCTTCGTCGACGGTTGCGTCGACCTGGTGACGGTGGCGTTCGGGGCGCGCAACTTCGAGCGCCTGGAGCCGGGCCTGGCGGAGATGGCGAGGGTCCTCGAGCCGGGCGGGCGGCTGCTGCTGCTGGAGCTGTCGCAGCCGGACGGGCGGTGGGCGCCGTTGCTGTCCTGGTGGCAGCGGCGCGTGGTGCCGCTGCTCGGCGGCCTGGTGTCCGGCGAGCGTGGCGCCTACCGCTACCTGCCGGGCTCGATCGCGGCGTTCCCCGGCCCCGGCGGAGTGGTGGCGGCGCTGGCCGCGGCGGGCCTCGCCGAGGTGCGGGCGACGTCGTTCGGCGGTGGGGTGGCAACGCTCTACGAGGGGACCCGGAGCGCTGACGGAGGGGGCGATGGAGACGCAGCGACTGCTTGACGGAGCCCGGGTGGCGCGCGGGATCGAGGACGAGGTGGCGGCCGGGGTGGCCGAGCTGGGGCGACGCGGGGTCACGCCGCGGCTGGACGTGGTGCTGGTCGGCGACGACCCGGCCTCGGCGGTGTACGTCGGCGGCAAGGCCAGGGCGTGCGCCCGGCTCGGAATGAGGTCGGAGACCCACGCCCTGCCCGCTACCGCCGGCCAGGTCGAGGTCGAGGCGCTGGTCGACCGGCTCAACCGCGACCCGGAGGTGGACGCGGTGCTGGTGCAGCTGCCCCTGCCGGACCACCTCGACGCCCGGTCGGTGCTGGACCGGGTCGACCCGGCCAAGGACGTGGACGGCTTCCACCCCACCAACGTCGGCCTGCTGCAGCAGGGGCGACCGCGCTTCACCCCCTGCACGCCGGCCGGGGTCATGGAGCTGCTGCGGCGGGAGGGGATCGAGGTGCGCGGCCGCCGGGCGGTGGTGGTGGGGCGCTCGGACATCGTCGGCAAGCCGATGGCCATGCTCCTGCTCCACGCCCACGCCACCGTGACCCTGTGCCACTCCCGCACCCGCGACCTCGAGTCCGTCGCCCGCCAGGCCGAGATCCTGGTCGCCGCCGCCGGCCGGCAGGGGCTGATCAACGAGGCCCACGTCGCCGAGGGGGCGGTGGTGGTCGACGTCGGCATCCACCGGGTCGTCGACCGGGCCCTGGTCGAGCGCCTGTTCCCCGGCGACGAGCGGCGCCTCGCGACCCTCGAGCGCAAGGGGGCGGTGCTGGTCGGCGACGTCGACTTCAGCCGGGTGGCGCCCCGGGCAGGCCGGATCACCCCTGTCCCGGGCGGGGTCGGCCCGCTCACCATTGCCGGCCTGATGGCCTCCACGCTCAAGGCGGCCCGTCTGCGCCGCGGGCTCTGACCTCGGTGGGCGACGAGCCGCGCCTGCTGCGGGTGGGGTTGACCGGGGGCCTGGCCTCCGGCAAGTCGACCGTCGGCCGGATGCTGGCCGACCGGGGGGCGGCGCTGCTGGACGCCGACCGGGTGGTGCGCGAGCTGTACTCGGCCGGCGGCGACGGGGCGCGGCTGGTGGCCGGTCTGTTCGGCGCCGGGGCCCTGACCGCGGCCGGCGAGGTCGACCGCGCGGCGCTGGGCGAGGTG
>CAYTJW010001272.1:0-1699 GCA_964438135.1 uncultured Thermoanaerobaculia bacterium | reverse complement strand
CAGCAGGGCTGCCACCGCCGCCTGGTCCCGGATCTCGCCGAGGGCGCGCACGGCGGCCTCGCGCACGCTGCGCTCGCTGTCCGAGACCAGGCCGGCGAGCGCGGCGGTCGCGCCCGCGTCGCCGATGGCGCCGAGGGCGCGAGCGGCCAGCTCGCGGATGTACATGTCCGGGTCGCCCAGGGCGGCGAGCAGGGGCGGGACGGTGGCCGGGCTGGCGTAGCCGCGCAACAGCCGGGCCGCCTCCTCGCGCACGATCGCCTGGGGGTGACCGAGCAGGCCCGCCACGGGCAGGGCGGCCTCCTGGCCGATGCGCGCCAGGGCCTCGGCGGCGTCCTGCGCCGCGAATCGGTCGTCGCCGCCGAGGCGCTCGACCAGTTGGCCGACGTCGCGGCTCGCCAGCAGGGCACGGATCTCCTCGCGCATGGGGCCTCCCTTCCCGCGTCCGCCCGGGGCGGCACCGAGAGTGCGCCAGTGTAGCCGGATCCTCCCCGCCGGTCGAGGCCTGCCGTCAGGGGAGCGCGGGGGTCGAGCCGCAGGTCCCGCAGCCGGCGGGCGGGATCGTGTCGACCGGGCGGGCCGGACCGCGCCCCGGTTGGTACAATCCGGTCTCCGGTTGTCGCGCACGGCGCGCCCTGCCGGGAGAGGGGAACCAGGGCCGTGGTCGAGGGCAGCACCAGGGGCGACTCCGCCGGCGGCGTCCGACCGCGGTGCCCCGCCTGTGGCCAGGTGGTCTCGGGTGAGGCACGCAGCTGCCAGTGGTGCGGTCGCGAGCTGCTGTGCGACCTGGTCCTCACCGCTGCGGCCGCCACGGGCCCGGCGTTGCGCGCCGCGCGCGACCTCGAGCCCGTGACCGGGCTGACCCGGGCGGTCCTGGCCGGGCGCCTCGAGCAGGGCGGTGCGGTGGTGACGGGAGTGACGAGGGCGGTGGGTCTCGAGTGCCAGGTGCGGCTGACGCGTCAGCGCCTGCCGTCGACGCTGCAGCCGGTGAGGCCGGCGCGGTTGTCGCAGCCGGAGGGCGAGGTGACGGCGGTCAGGACGCCCGGCGCCGAGCGCGAGCGCGCCTTCCGTCGGGCGGCGCTGGTCGTGGGCGTGCTCCTGCTCGGGCTGGTGGCGGCGGTGGTCCGCTTCGTCCTGGTCGACGACCCGCGGCCGCCGGGCGGAGCGCCTGCGGCAGGCGACCCCCGCCTGACGAGGGTGGTGGAGCGGGCCGCGCCCGGGGCCGGCGGGGCCACCCGTGCCAACGGCTTCCTCGTCGGCCAGGACCTGCTCGTCACGACCGCCACCGTCGCCGGGGAGGTGGGCGAGGAGCTGCGGGTGGACGGCAACGCCTCGGCCCGAACCCTGCGCAGCGACGAGTGGCTGGGGGTGGCGGTGGCCCACGCGCCGGGTTTGGCTGGGACCGTCCTCGAGCTGGGGGACGCGACTCGACTCCCGGTCGGGACGCGGGTCGCCGTGCCCGGGGTGAGCTCCGCCGGGGCGAGCGTCACCGACGCGGTCGTCAACCACCTCGGGCTGGCCTGCATCGGGCTCGACCTGGAGGTCGACGCCCTGAGCAGCGGGGCCCCGGCGCTCGACGCGACCGGGCGGGCCGTCGGCGTGCTCCTGGCCGTCGTCGAGGGCGGGCGGCGGCGCGGGCTGGTACTGCCCGCCGCCTACCTGGTCGACGGCGCCGAGCCGTTGCTGGAGGTGGGCCTGCGCC
>CAYTJW010001271.1:0-1706 GCA_964438135.1 uncultured Thermoanaerobaculia bacterium | reverse complement strand
GGGCGAGGCGCGCCGCCTCCAGCTCGATGCTCGCCTGCTCCGGGTAGGCCTCGACGTTGTCCGGGGCGAGGGCGAGCCCCTCCCGGTAGCGGCGCCGGGCCGCCTCCAGGTGCTCGCCGGGGTCGCCGCCGCGCCGGGCCGCGAGACGGGCCTCGCCGAGATGGGCCAGGCCGTCGAGCAGGAAGGGCTGGCCGAAGCGCGGGTTGACGCTGGTGGCGCGGTCGGCCGCCTCGTGGGCGGCCGCAAAGGCTGCGGCCGGGTCGTTGCCGCGGGCGAGGAGGGCGTTGCCGAGGTCGACCCGGGCGAGGGCCAGGTTGCCCCACTCCGCGGGGCCGTTCGACGCCTCGGCGGCGCGGCGGTAGTGCCCGGCCGCGAGCTCGAGGTCCGGGACGCCGTCGCCGCCGCGGCTCTCCAGGTGGCGGCCGCGGGAGAGGTAGAGGTGGCCGGCCGCCAGGCTCAGGCTCGGCGCCTCGGGCCCGTTGGCGATGGCGTCCTCGAGGACCGCGATGCCGCGTTCAAGCCACGGCCCCGGGTCGCCGCCGGTCGCCTGCTCGTAGTAGGCGCGGAGGGTGCAGCAGTCGCCGAGGTTGGCCTGGGCGCCCCGGATGCCGGGGCGCCGCTCGAGGTACCAGGACAGCTGGGCGATGGCCTGGTCGAGGTCGGGCCGCGGGTCGGTGCCGCGCTGCAGGTGCAGGAGGCCGAGCCACTTGCGCGCCCAGGCGGCGCTGAAGCGCGCGTCGGGGTTGGCGGGGTCGAGCGCCACCGCGCGGTCGGCCCGCTCCACGGCTCGCTCCAGGCTCGGCCACGGGTCCTGGCTGGCCCCCTGCTGCACCATCGCCACCGCCACCAGCAGGGTGGACACCGCGGCGTGGGCCGGGGCCAGGTCGGGGTCCACGGTCAGGGCCTGCTCGCAGCGCGCGAGCGCCTCGGCGATGCGGTCGGGGTCGGGCGGGCGCCGCTCGCCGAAGGCGCGGTTCTCGACCTGCCGGACCTCGACCTCGCACTGCCGCAGGAGCACCTGCGGGTCGGAGCGGCCCCGCTCCGCCGCCCGCCCGAGCGCCGCCCGCGCCTGCCCGAGCGACTGGTCGGCCGCGGCGTACGCGAGGGCGGTGGTGATCTCCTGCCGCGCCACCTCGGCGTGGACGTCGGCCGCGAGCAGGTCCACCTCGTACAGCCACGCCGCCTCGCGGTCGAGCTCGGCGGCGAGGCGGAGAGCGTCGTCCTGGCGGCCCTCGTGGAAGGCGATCAGGCCCTGCAGGAGGCCGGCGGGGAGGTCGTCCCGCTCCCCGGCCGCCGCCAGGAAGCGCAGCGCCGGCGCCTTGAGCTCGCGTTCGACCCGCGCCAGCTCCTCCCGCCGCAGCTCCGGGCTGGCGAGCGCGACGCGCTGCCGGGCCGCCCGGTACAGCTCGCCGTAGGTCAGGCCCAGGGCGTAGGCGACGCCGGGCTGCCGGTGGCCGGCGGCCCAGGCGCGCTCGAGGTGGTCGCGGGCTCGTTCGTGGTCGCCGAGGGCCATGAAACCGCGGCCGAGGGCGTACTCCCCCGGCCCCCGGGCCACCGCCCCGAGCTCGGCCATGCGCGCCTCGAGCCGCTCCATCTGCCGGCGGACCCTGGCCTTGGCGGGGCGGATGTCGTGCGGCAGGCTGAGGTGCTCGGCCCGCATCAGCCACGCCATGGCCTCCGCCTCCTGGGCGAAGCGCTGGGCGACG
>CAYTJW010001270.1:0-1711 GCA_964438135.1 uncultured Thermoanaerobaculia bacterium | reverse complement strand
TGCGCTCGGCCCACGGCCGGCTCGAGCGGACCCGGTCCGCCGCCCGCACGGCCCACTCGCTGCCGCCCACCGGGTAGGCGACCGTGGTCAGGACCTGGTCGGGGTCGACCTCGACCAGGTGCGCGGCGGTGGCGCGCAGGTCGTCCTCGGTCTCGCCGTCGAAGCCGAGCATGACGAACAGCCCCACCTCGACCCCCCGCCCCTTGAGCAGGGCGGCGGCGCGGCGCACGTCCGCGACCTCGGTCTGCCGGCCCATGGCGTCGAGCATGCGCTGCGAGCCGCTCTCCGCGCCGAGCCAGACGCGCCGGCAGCCCATGGCGGCGAGGGCGTCGGCGACCGGCTCGTCGAGCCGGTCGGCGCGGGTGGTGCACTCGAACGGCAGCGCGAGCCGGCGCCGCGCGAGCTCCCCGGCCAGGCGCACGGTCCACGGCCCGCTCATGGTGAACACGTCGTCGACGTACCACAGCTGCTCGGGCGCGTAGCGCTCGGCGACCCGCTCGACCTCGTCCGCCACCCGCTCGACCGCGCGCCGGCGGTGCGTGCGCCCGAACACGGCGTGGCTGCACCAGGCGCAGGTGTAGGGGCAGCCGCGGGCGGTCGAGATCGACACCGAGCCGTGGCCGTGGCGCGCCCGCCAGGCGCGCAGGTAGGCGGCGAGGTCGACCGCCTCCCGGTCCGGCCAGGGCATGGCGTCGAGGTCTCCGATCACTCCCCGCGGTGGCCCCTCCACCAGCCGCCCATCGCCGCCGCGGCTGGTCACGCCGGCGACCCGCTCGAGGCCGTCGACGCCGCTCGCGAGCAGGTGGCGCGTGAGCTCCTCCAGGGTCAGCTCCCCCTCGCCGCGCACCACCGCGTGGGCGCCGCGCGCCAGGTACTCCGCGGCGTGCGGGCCCGGCTCCGGCCCGCCCAGGACCACGAAGCAGCCGGCCGCGCGACCGGCAGCGATCAGGCGCAGCAGGCTGGCGCGGGTGGCCAGGGTGCCGTACAGGCCGAGCACCCGCGGCCGCGTCGCGGCCAGCCGCTCCTCGAGCTCGCGGAGGTCGGAGAAGGTCGGGTCGTGGACCTCGACCCCCAGGCCGCGGCCCTTCAGGTGCGACGCCAGGTAGAGCAGGCCGAGCGGCGGGTAGGGCCGCATGACCCGCCGCTCGACCTCGTCCTCGGCCAGGCTGTAGGCGTGTGCCAGGAGCAGGTCGGGGCGGCGGCCGGAAAGGGGAGGGCTCATGCGTCGCCGGCCTATTATAGGGGCGGCATGCGGTTCGGAGGCACGATCTCGACAGCGCCACGGGACCGCGACCGCGCGGGGCGGCGGTGAGCCCGCTGCTGCCGCGCCGCCTGGCCCTGGCCGGGGCGAGCGCCGCCCGCCAGGCCCTCACCCCGGCGCTCGGCCTCGGCCTCTCCTTGCTCGTGGTGCGGGTCGGCTCGGCCGAGGCCTGGGGGGCGTTCGTGCCCACGCTGGTGGTGGTCGGCGTGGCCGCCCACTTCCTCGCCTGGGGCAACCGCGAGGCGCTGCTGCGGGCGTTCGGCACCAACCCCGCCGCCATGCCCAGGGAGTGGCAACGGGTGCTGCTGACCCGCGCCCTCGCCCTGCCGCCGGCGGCGGCAGCGGTCGCCGTGCTCTCGCCCCCCGGGGCGGCGCGGGCCTGGGCCGCGGCCTGGCTGGTGGGGGCGTTCCTGCTCCAGTCCTTCGAGGCGCCGGTGGTGGCCGGCAACC
>CAYTJW010001269.1:0-1711 GCA_964438135.1 uncultured Thermoanaerobaculia bacterium | reverse complement strand
AGCCGCCGCCGTCGAGCAGGAACAGGCTGCCGGCGGCCGGGACGCGGTTGCTCCAGGCGCGCGTCCCGCCGCTCTCGAAGCCGTCGACCAGGACCAGGTCGGCGAGCCGGGAGAGGGCCTGGTCGGCGCGCACCACGCCGTGGCCGGAGTCGTGGTCGAAGCCGGTCGCGCCGAGGTCGTCGGCGCCCTCGGCGAGCAGGGCCGCGACCTCCTCGCGGTCGAGCTGCGGCGCCGCGGACAGGAGCAGGGCGGCGCAGCCGCCGGCGAAGGTGGCGGCGTAGCTGGTGCCGTTCCTGGTGCTGTAGGCGGAGTCCGACGAGGAGGAGGCGAGGCGCACGCCCGACCCGGGCGCGACCAGGTCGGGCTTGGCGGAGCAGGCGAAGTGGCCGGGGCCGCGGGCGGAGAAGCCCGGCACCGTGTCGGACGAGTCGACCGCGCCGACGGCGACGACGTTGCAGTACTCGGCCGGGCTGGCGACGCTGCCGGCGGTCGGTCCGGAGTTGCCGGCCTTGGCGATGGTCACGATCCCGGCCGCTTCCCAGGCGTCCACGGCGTCCTCGAACCAGGGGTCGGCGGCGCCGGAGTCCCAGGCCACGACCACCACGTCCGGCCGCCGGGTCGGGTCGCAGGACCAGGCACCGGGCTGGTCCCCGACCGGGCAGGGGGCGAGCAGCCAGTCCGCGGCGGCGAGGAGGTTCGCGTCCGAGCAGCTCGCGGACTCGCAGCCCTTGGCCGTGATCCAGGTCGCACCGGGCGCCACCCCGACCTGGTTGGCGCCGCCGTCGTCGCCGACCATGGCGCTGACCAGCGCCGTGCCCAGGTCGACGTTGTCGCACGGCTCGGCGGTGGGGCAGGCGCCGGCCGGGTCGTACCAGGCGAAGTCGTGGTCGTAGGTGCCGCCCCCCAGGTTGCCCCGGTAGGAGCCGACCACGGCGTCGTGGGTGAAGCGGACGCCGGTGTCGAGGGTCGCCACCACCACGCCGCTGCCGTCGTGCCCGAGGGCCCACATCGCCGGCGCGCCGACCCGGCTCACCGCCCACTCCACCGCCTCCGGCCCGCCCGCAGCCGCGGCGGGCCCGATCGCCAGCGGCACGGCCCGGGCCGAGACGACCCGCGCCACCTCCGGCCTCTGGCCGAGGAGCTCGAGGGTGGCGACACCCGAGGTCACCGACACGGCGTTGACCGCGAAGTGGGCGCGGAAGGCCACCACGTCGGCCGCGCGTCGCTCCCCGAGCAGCTCGACCACGCCCGCCTGGGCCGCGCGGGCGGACGCCCGCAGTCGCTCGTAGGCGAGGCGGCCGCGCGTCTCGCGGTCCGAGACCCGGCCCAGGTCGTCGAGCTCGGCCCGGCCGTCGAGCAGGACCAGGTACGAGCCCGTCCCCTCGGCCGCGATCCGCTCCGCCAAACCCGGCTCGACCTCCGCTGCCCCCAGCCCAGTGGGGGCGAGCCCGAGCACCACCGCCACGGTCACCAGAGCGGTGCTTCGACCCCGCATGACGTCCCCCTCCCTCGGCCCGCACGCCCGCCGGGCGGTGCGCGGCGTTGTGGAGATCCCGCTGCTGGAATTGTACCTCCGCGGCCCCCGCCAGGGCCCGGTTGCGGCGCCGCCGGCTCAGTGGACGGGGCTGCGGGCGAGGCGGGCAACGAGGTCGTCGAGAGCGGCGCGACCGGCGGCGGTCGCCGTCGCCCGGGCCTCGGCGACGAGGGCCGG
>CAYTJW010001268.1:0-1718 GCA_964438135.1 uncultured Thermoanaerobaculia bacterium | reverse complement strand
CACGGCGGCGTCGCGGGTGAGCTCGTCGAGGCGGCCGGCGTGCGGTCGGCACCAGCGCTCGCTGCCGACCAGCTCGAGCCACAGGTCGAGCGCCGCGGCCTCCTCCTCCAGGGCGGCCAGGCCGACCGGTCGGGCGAGGTCCTCGGCGTCGACCGAGCAGGCGAGCACCATCTGGTTCCAGCAGCCGTGCGGCAGGCCCGTCAGGCCGACGGTGGCCCGGTCCTCGATCTGGCGGGTCAGGTCCGCGACCTGACCCGCCGGGATCGGCACCAGGCCCGGGCTCGACTGGAGCCACTGGGCGAGGGTCGCCATGACCTCCCGCACCGCCTGGTTGAGGCGGACGACCTGCTCGCCGTCGATCGGCTCGTCGCCCGCCACCCCCTCCCGCACCAGGGTCCAGAAGAACTGCTCGAAGGCCTCGCCGCGGAACGGCAGGGCCTCCTCGGGGGGGCGGTCGAGCTCGTGCGCGCGCTCGTCGGTGCGCCGGGCGGCCTCCATGATCAGCGCGTGCGGCTCGAGGTCGAGGTCGAGGCCGAGGAGGTCGCGGACCGGGAAGGCTGGGTCGAAGGCGAAACGCACCTCGTCGGCGCGCAGGATGCGTGCGACCAGGGTGCGGGCGAGCTCGGTGACGCTGCCGCGCAGGCTGGCGAGGTCGGCGGCGCCGCGGTCGAGGAGGATGGTGGTGAACAGGGACCGCTCGAGCAGCGACAGGCCCAGCAGGTAGCGGAGGTGGGCCGCGGGCGCGACGCCGCGGCGGGCGAGCCACGTCCCGAGCCGCTCCTCCGGCAGCTGCGAGGAGGCGAAGACGACCCGGCCCTCGAGGAAGTCGAGCCGTCGCTCGCGGCCGCCCTCGGTCAGCGTGAGGCGCCCCGTCAAGCTCCCCATGTGGAGCCACTCCAGCAGGTCGCCGAGGTGGAGCCGCTCCAGGGTGCCCTGGATCACAGCGAGAGTATAGCCCGGATGTCGCTGGCCCGGTCCGGGTCGGCGGTGGGTTGACTGGGGGCGGCGGCTGGTCGACCCTGGGGGCCGTGACGCTGCTGGTCCTGTCCGCGCGTCTCGACGTGGCCGCGAACCGGCGCCTGGAGGAGGCCGCGGCGGGCCTGGGCGAAGCGCTGCGACTGGTCGACGGGAGCCGGGTCTGCGCCGCAGTGGCGGGGGCGCCGGCGCTCGAGCTCGACGGCGTCTCGCTGGTCGAGCCGCGGCCCGCCGCGGCGCTGGCGAGAGTGGGCAACTGGCGGCCGGACAGCCTGCTGGCGGCGCTCGAGGTGCTCGAGGCGGCGGGAGTGCCCACCCCGAACCCGGCGGCGGCGATCCGCGTCGGTCGCGACCAGTGGCTGACGGTGCAGGCTCTGGCCGCCGTCGGCGTGCCCGTGCCGGAGACGGTGGCGGGCGCCGACCCCGAGACCCTGGCCGCGGCGGCCGTCCGCCGTCTCGGGCTGCCGGTGGTGGTCAAGCAGCGTCGGTCGCGGATGGGCGTCGGCGTGATCCGCTGCGCCAGCCGCGACCACCTCGAGGCCGTGCTCGACTCGCTCTGGCGGGTCGGCGACGAGGTCATGGTCCAGCGTCACCTCGACACCGGTGGCTCGAGCCTGCGGCTGCTGGTCGAGGCGGGCCGGGTGGTGGCCGCCTGCCGGTTCGAGGCTGCCCCGGGCGAGTGGCGCTCCAACGCCGCCCGCGGCGGCCGGGGCGAGCCCCACCCGCCGCGGCCGGACGAGGCC
>CAYTJW010001267.1:0-1723 GCA_964438135.1 uncultured Thermoanaerobaculia bacterium | reverse complement strand
AGGGGAGAGGGTTCTGCGCTACAGTGCCGGCGTGGACCGCCGACCGCCAGCCCACGCGCCGCCGTCGATCCGACCCGCGCCCGTCGACCGCCAGCGCTACCGGAGGGTTCGCCGCTTCTTCCTCGGCGCGCTGCTCCACGCCCTGTGGTGGGACGTGGTCATGAACCGCCCGCTGCTGCGTCGGCTGCGGCCGGCGCCGATCCCGCGCTGGCAGCGGGTCGCGCGGCGCTACCGCGAGCTGGCCCTGTGCCTGGGCGGGGTCCTGATCAAGCTCGGCCAGTTCCTGAGCACCAGGGTCGACATCCTGCCGGTCGAGATCACGGGC
Source organism: uncultured Thermoanaerobaculia bacterium (assembly GCA_964438135.1). Lineage (GTDB taxonomy): Bacteria > Acidobacteriota > Thermoanaerobaculia > Thermoanaerobaculales > Sulfomarinibacteraceae > CAYTJW01. Next base: position 1,398 of record CAYTJW010001267.1, on the reverse strand, counting down.
GAGCTGGCCGGCCTGCAGGACGAGGTGCCGCCGGCGCCCTTCGCCGCGGTCGCGGCGCGGGTGGAGGCCGACCTCGGCCGGCCCGTCGCCGAGCTGTTCGCACGCTTCGACCCCGAGCCGATGGGGGCGGCCTCGCTGGCGCAGGTCCACGCCGCCCGCCTGCCGTCGGGCGAGGACGTGGTGGTCAAGGTGCTCCGACCCGGGGTGGAGCAGCTGGTCGCGACCGACCTCGCCGCCCTCGGCCGCGCCCTGCGCTGGCTCACGCTGTCCCGGCGCGTCCGGCAGCGGGTCGACGTGGCCTGGATCCAGCGGGAGTTCGCGACCGTCACCACCCGCGAGCTCGACCTGGTGACCGAGGGGAGGTCGGCCGAGCGCTTCGGTCGCGACTTCGCCGACGACGAGCGGGTGGTGGTGCCGCGGGTCTACTGGTCGCACAGCGGCTCCGCCACGCTGACCCTCGAGAACGTCGCCCACGTCAAGATCGGCGACCTCGCCTCGCTCGACCGGCTCGGGGTGGACCGCCGGGACCTGGCCCGCAGCCTGTACGGCATCTACATGCGGCAGCTGTTCGAGACCCACTTCATCCACGCCGACCCGCACCCCGGCAACCTGTTCGTGCGCCCGCTGGAGCCGCGGCCGGCGGACGCGGCCGACCCGCCAGCGGCCCGCGCCGCGGATGGCCGGCCGTACCAGATCGCGTTCGTCGACTTCGGCATGATGACCGAGATCCCGGAGCGCCTGCGCCAGGCGCTGCGGGAGTTCGCCATCGGCCTCGGCACGCGCGACGCGCGGCGCATCGTCCAGGCGTACGTCAGCGCCGGCACGCTGCTGCCGGGCGCCGACCTGGAGCGGCTCGTGCAGGCGCACGAGGCCCTGCTGGAGCGGTTCTGGGGCCTGCGCCTGGTCGACGTGCGGGAGGTCGCCCTGAGCGAGGCCCAGGACCTGGTGGTGGAGTTCCGCGACCTGGTCTTCGCCGCCCCCATCCAGCTCCAGGCCGACATGCTGTTCGCGGTGCGGGCGGTCGGGCTGCTGGCCGGCCTGACCACCTCGCTCGACCCGGACTTCGAGCCCTGGGGCGAGACCATCCCCTACGCCGAGCGCTTCGCCCGCGAGGAGCGTCTCGGCCGCTGGCGCGAGCGGCTGGAGGAGCTGGGCGACGTGGCCTTCAAGCTGCTCGCGGTGCCGGCCCAGGTCGACCGCCTGGTCGGCCAGCTGGAGAGCGGGCGGATGGGGGTCCAGACCTCGCTCTCGGCCGAGGCGCGGGCGCAGCTCGACCACCTCGAGCGCGCCGTCGGCCGCCTGCCGTGGGTGGTCTCGGGCGCCGGCCTGCTGGTGGCCGGGGCGGTGCTCCGGGCCAGCTCCGCCGGCGACCCGCTGGCGCCCTGGCTGCTCGGCGGC
>CAYTJW010001266.1:0-1724 GCA_964438135.1 uncultured Thermoanaerobaculia bacterium | reverse complement strand
AGCAGCTCGAGCGGCGGCCGCTCGGCCGGCAGGCCGGGGATGAAGGGCTCGAGCTCGGCGCCGACCGGCAGGGGCTCGCCCCGGACGCGCTGCCGCCGGATGCGGAAGCGGGCCCCCTCGGCCGCCACCCGCTCGGCGCGGAAGCGCTTGCCGGCCAGCGCCAGGAGGTCCACCTCGACCGTCCCCCGCTCCAGCTCGAGCAGCCACTGGCTGGAGCGGCTCTGCCCCCGCATCCAGAAGCCCCTGACCCGCACCAGGCCAGGCCGCAGGGTCCACGCCCGCTCCCAGCCCATCGCCAGCTTGACGGGCCGGCGGCTGAGCAGCGCCTCGAGGGCCCCCGCGCCGAGCAGGACGTTGGCGACGGCGAGGTAGGCCAGGTACGCCGCGGCCGCCGCCGCCAGGCAACGGGCACCCCAGCGGACCACCACCGGCCGCCTCACCGGCGCCCTCCCGGCGCAGCCCGCCCCGCCACCGCTCGCCCCGGCTCCCACCCGCCCATCCTACCTGGCGACCCGCGCCCGGAGGAGTTCCCGGCTACCATGGGCAGGTGCCGACGACCGAGCCGACCGCCGCCGCGCCGAACGGAGCCCCCGCCCCCGGCCGCCCTCGCCTCGGCCGGCTGCGCCGGGCCGGGAACCTGGTCGGCGCGGCCCTGCTGGTGCTGCTCGCCTGCGAGCTCGTCCTCCGCCTGGCGGGGTGGCTCCTCGCCCCGTCGCTCGCCCCGGCCGCGGGCGATCAGCTCACGGTCGTCTGCGTCGGCGACTCCTGGACCGTCGGCCAGCCCGACGGCAGCTACCCGGCCCTGCTCGGCGAGCGGCTCGCCGCGCGGCCGGGCGGCGTCCGCTACCGGGTCGTCAACCTGGGCCGGTCCGGCACCAACTCGTCGCAGGCCCTGCGCCTGCTGGTCGCCAACCTGGACGCGCTGCGGCCGCACCTGGTGCTGGTGCTGACCGGCAACAACGACCACTGGAACCTGAGCGAGAGCCGCTACTGGCGCTTCCGGGAGGGCCAGCTGGGGCCAGGCGCGGCGCTCGCCGCTCGCCTCCGGGTCGCCCTCGAGTCGGTGCGCCTCGTGCGGGTGGCGCGGGTGGGCTACTGGCGGCTCACGGGTCGGCCGAGCGCGAACGAGTTCCTGCGCCGCGACGACCAGCGACCGGGGAGCGAGCGGGCCGACCTCGGCGCCGTCGACCCCGACACGGTCCGCCGGCAGCTCGACGCCAACCTGGTCTCGTTCGTCGAGCTCTCGAGGCGGCACGGCTTCGGCCTGGCCTTCCTCACCTACTTCCACTTCCACGCCTACCGGGTGGAGGAGGTGATCGTCGACGCCGGGGCGCGGCACGGCGTGCCGGTGGTCAACAACGCGGTGGAGTTCCACCGCCGCGTGCCGGTGGCGGAGCGCGACCGCTACCTCATCCCGGACGGGCACCCCAACCCCCGCGGCTACGCCTTCATGGCCGACAACGTGCTCGCGGTCCTCGACTCCAGCCGGCTCCTCCCCCCGCCCTGAGCCCGGCGCGACCCGCGCCCGCCACCGTGACGGCCTCGCCGGGTCGGTTGGCCCGCCCCCCCCGCGGCCTGGTCGCCCGCCGGCGCCGGGGCCCGAGCGCAGCCCTCCCGGGCTCAGGGCTCCGGCAGCTCCACCAGCACCTGCCACGACGGCTGGCGGCAGCTGCGCGAGGGCGCCCGCCCGGCGTCGCCGTCGACGATGACGGTCGCCAGCCGGT
>CAYTJW010001265.1:0-1727 GCA_964438135.1 uncultured Thermoanaerobaculia bacterium | reverse complement strand
GATTCTGGCCCGCTTGTCAATCCGATCACCGAGTCGCCAGTCGGTCTGACTACTGCCTCCGAAGGTGCGACACGAGAGACGAAGCAGTCCGATATTGCCCTGCTGCGCTACGCAGAAGGAAAGGGGCATCACGTTCCCGCCAAGAGCGCGTTCCTTGGTGATCCGGCCTACGCCTCGGACGACGCGCTCGCGGTGCCCAAGGCGGAGCTCCAGCGATTGGGGATCAGCCACGCCCGTGTGACGGGCGCCCAGCAAGTGCTCTACCGGCAGTTTGCAGCGACCGGTGAGTCCCTTACGTGGGACACCCTCGCCTCAATCGAGTGCCAAGCACTGGTGACCAGCGGGGCGAATCCCAGCGCTGCGGCCTCGCTCGCTGAGCGAGCGATTGCTGCGCTCAAGGCTTCGGGCGTCCAAGGTCCGACGCGCGTTCCCTGGGGTGGATGATGTCAAACCAGCGCGCTGATGAACTCCGGCGATTCGCTCAGGCATTGATGCGCACGGTTCGTGATCCGGCCATTCTTGCTTGCGACCGTCTTGCGTCTGGTGAGATGGTCGGTCCAGATGGCGAGCGCTGGCGTTCGCTGCTGGGGTGCCATGATCCACGGAAGGTGCTTGAGGAGTTGATCCCGGACATCGTCGATCAGGTGCTTTTCGAGCTTCTCAACGCGATCGACAACGGCGATCTTGTCGTTGGTTGGCGCCAATCTGACGGCTCGTTCGTGAACCTCACCGACATCGGTTTGTGCGAGATGGCTGGATGGCTCATGGGATCGCCGGGCTGGAGGCATGACTACTCTTCCCAGCGCTTCTTCGATCCCCTAGCAGATCTTCGTTTGGACTCAGGAGATGGGGTTCCGCCGGATGACTGACAGCCGTTTGCAGGAAGGTAGGCGACATGGCGCCGACGTGTGTCTGGAGGCGCGAGGGGGGCCGGCCAGACGCGCGACCTGACAAGCGGCCTTGGTGCTACCCGCCCCGGCTTCCCCGTCTGGCGACGATCCACTCGCGGAGCTCGTCGAGGCGGTGGGACCAGAAGACGACGACGTCCTCCTCGAGGAGGCGTCGGGGCTCCTTGGCGGAGAAGACGCCCTGGAGCACGGCGCCGGTGACGACGGTGCGACCCCACTGGCGCTTCCAGGCGGTGGCCTTCTTGAGGACGTCGTTGACGCGCTTGACGGAGTTGGTCGAGTCGTTGGAGACCTTGCACTCGAGGGCGAGGACGGTGCGCTTGGGCAGTCCGACGGCGACGTCCACCTCGTGGGTCGAGCCGTCGGCGGTCTTGAACTGGGTGGCGTGCATGAGCTCGCCGTCGGCGAGGGCGCCGGGCTGGTCCACCATCTCGGACCTGAGCTGGCGGTAGCCGAGGTCGAGGAGGACGGCGAGGACCTCCTGCTCCTGCTGGCGAGCGAGGCGCATGCGGCGGACGGTGCGGTAGGCGTTGACCGCCATCATGTGCACGGTCGCGCTGACTGCCGCGCGGCGGTCCTCCTCGCTGCCGTCCCAGAGGAACGGTCCCACCCGCCCCTCGTCCCGCCACCTGGCGAACGCCGTCGCCGTGGCCCGGGCCGCCGCGGCGCCGAGGGGTCTGCCCGTGCTCTCGGAGGCCTTGGGCCACTCGGGGCAGGCGAGCCTGAACTGGTCCTGGCTGAGCGGCGGTCCCATGAAGAAGCGGAGCACGTACACGTGCTTCCCCGACTCCCGCAGGGCCGCCTCGACGTCTTGGAAGC
>CAYTJW010001264.1:0-1732 GCA_964438135.1 uncultured Thermoanaerobaculia bacterium | reverse complement strand
CCGACCGCGGCCGGCGCTTCTTGCGGCGGGCGAGCCACTCCGTCCCGGACCACCGCGTCAGCCTGCCGGCGGCGCCGCGGATGGTCGTCGCCCACGGCGAGGACCCGGCGCGCGCCGTCCGCGCCGCGGTCGAGCGGCTGGGGGGCATGGGCCAGCTGGTCGGCCCCGCCGACGTGGTGGTGGTCAAGCCCAACATCGGCTGGGCGCGCGCCCCGGAGCAGGGCGCCAACACCCACCCGGCGGTGGTGGCCGAGGTGGTGCGGCTGTGCCGCGAGGCGCGAGCCGGACGGGTCATCGTCTGCGACTGCCCGGTGGCCCGCTCGCGGGAGGCGTTCGCGCGGAGCGGCATCCTCGACGCGGCCCGGGACGCCGGCGCCGAGGTCATCGCCCCCGAGGACAGCCGCTACGTGACGGTGGAGGTGTCGGAGCGCCTCGGCACCTGGGACGTGCTCGAGCCCTTCGTCCTCGCCACCAGGGTCGTCAACGTGCCGGTGGCCAAGCACCACCCCGCCACCGGCGTCACCGTCGGCCTCAAGAACTGGTTCGGCATCACCGGCCGGCTGCGCGTCATGCTCCACGACGACCTCGACCGGTCCATCGCCGAGCTCGCCGCCCTGATGCGGCCGACCCTGACCGTGGTCGACGCCTCGCGGGTGCTGATGGAGCACGGCCCGGCCGGCGGCAACCCCGACGACGTCAAGCCGGTGCGCACCGTCGCCGCCGGCTTCGACCCGGTCGCGCTCGACGCCTGGGCCGCGTCCACCCTGTTCGGGGCCCGGTCCCTGCCCGGCAGCCTGCCCCTCGCCGCGGCCATGGGCCTCGGCCAGCTCGACTGGGCCGCCCTCGGGCCGGTCGAGGTCCTGGCCTGACCCGGACCCGGCCGCCTCAGGGGAGGGCGCGGTCGAGGATGGCGTCGACGTGGACGCTGGCGGTGTCGAGCACCGGCGCCGCCAGGTCGCCCTGGGCGATCACCAGCGGCAGCTCGGTGCAGCCGAGGATCACCCCGTCGGCGGCGCCCGCGGCCAGGTGGCGCGAGCAGAGGTCCAGGAGCCGCCGGCGCAGCTCGGGCCGGACCAGGCCCAGCGACAGCTCGCCGAAGATGGCGGCGTCGACCCACGCCCGGTCCTCGGCCGCCGGGACGACGACCTCCAGGCCGGCGGCGGCGAAGCGCCGCGGGTACATGGGCTCGGTCGTGGTCCGGTCGGTGCCGAGCAGCAGCGGCCGCCGCAGCCCGAGCCGCTCGGCCTCGGCCGCGGTCGCGTCGACGATCGAGACCAGCTCCAGGCCGGTGCGGGCGCGGACCGCGTCGAGGTAGATGTGGGGGGTGTTGGCGGTCAGGGCGCCGACCTCGGCGCCGGCGCGCGCGAGCGCCTCGCAGGCCGCGGCCAGGTACCCCGCCGCGCCGTCGTGGTCGCCGGCCCGCACCCGCCGCACCAGCTCGGCCAGGTCCAGGCTGTACACCACCACCACCGGGTTCGAGAGCGGGTCGGGGTCGCGGACCCGCTCGCGGCAGCGGCGGATCAGGAGCTGGTAGTAGACCGCGGTCGACTCCGGCGTCATCCCCCCGACCAGGCCGATGGTCCGCATGACCGTCCCCCCCGGGGCGGCGAGCCCGCCCGCCCGAGCATACCCGCGCGGCCGCGGCGCTGCCACGGCCTCACCCGGGGCGGGCGGGCTCTCCCCAACGTGTCGCCAGCGCCCGGCCGGTGTGCGAGGCGGCGCAGGCGGCGAC
>CAYTJW010001263.1:0-1734 GCA_964438135.1 uncultured Thermoanaerobaculia bacterium | reverse complement strand
GCCTCGCCAGCGCCCCCGGGCGGGCCGACGAGGCCGTCGTCCTCGACCCCGCGCGAATGGGCCTGCCGTCGCTGTCGGCGACCTTCCACGGTCGCGACCTGTTCGCGCCCGCGGCGGCGCGGGTGGCCGCCGGCGCGCCCCTCGAGGCCCTCGGCGGTCCGGTGGCGCCGGACAGCCTGGTGCCCTCGCCCCTGCCCGAGCCGGTTGGCACCAGCGTCGGCTGGGTCGTGACCGTGCTCTGGGTCGACCGCTTCGGCAACCTGGTCACCAACCTGCCGGCCGAGCGACTGGGGCAGACCGCGGCGGTGCGGCTCGAGGCGGGGCGGCGGTTGGCGCGGGTCGCCACCTTCGCGGAGGTGGCTCCGGGCGACGCGGTGGCCCTGGTGGGGTCGTCCGGCCTGCTCGAGCTGGCGGTCAACCGCGGCTCGGCCGCCGAGGCGCTCTCGCTCGGCCGCGGCGACCGGGTCCACCTGACGCGGAGCAGGGGGTAGATGGTCGTCGGAGCCCAGAGCCCGGCGAGCGAGGCTGGCTGCGAGGGCAGGACCACGACCCGGTCGTAGGCGTGGACGTGGACGTGGACGTGGACGTGGTCGACGTCCGCGCGGTGCCCGGGTCCAGGTCGAGGTCCGAGTCCAGGCTCACGCCCACGTCCAGGTCGGACCGCCTGCCGTAGCGCTCACCGCTCGCCCCCCCGGCCGGGGGTGCTCCGCGGGCGGGCGGGCGAGCTGACGGCCGAGCCTCCTCCAGAACCTGTTGGTCGGGCCCGTCGGCCCAGCCGTTGCGAGCCGCTTGAGCTGATCCCCCCTCGGCCGACCACGCCCGCCCAACCACCCCGGTGTCGGAATGACAGGCACTCGGAGTCCTGAGATCGGCTCAGCTGACAGCCGCTCTACCCGCCCCGTCGCCAGCGCAGGATCTCGAGCGCCTCGTCGACCAGGGGCTCGCCGGGGAGGTGGCGGACGACTTGCACCGACGGCAGGCGGCCGAGGACCACCTGCAGGTCCCGGTCGGGCCGGTCGGTGGCGCAGAAGAACACCACCGGCCCGCGGTCGGCGGCGCGGGCGAGGAGCGGGGCGCACTCGGCCGAGTCGTGGACGTAGGTGTCGGTGAACACCACCGTCGCCAGCTTGCGGCCGGGCGGCAGGGGCCAGGCGAGCACCTCGGCCAGGGCCGGCGCCAGGCAGGTGCCGCCGCTCTGGCCCTCGAGACAGGCGAGGGTCATCTCGACCCGGTCGTGGTGGCTGCCGGGCGAGACCCGGGCGGCCACGCCGCCGCCGAACACGACCAGGCCGACCCCCGTCTCGAGGCGGCGAGCGGCCTCGACCAGGGCCACCGCGGCGTCGAGCTCCGAGTCGATGACCGCGCCGGCGGTGGAGCCGCTGTTGTCGACCACCAGCGCCAGGGTGGGCACGCCGGGGTCGTGGCGCTGGCGCTGCGCGTACAGCTTGCGCAGCGTGGTGATGCCGGGCACGATCAGCCCCGACCGCTCCAGGGTCATGACCGCCTGCAGCTCGCGGCCCGGGTCGCCGACCCGCCACAGGGTGGTGCCCTCGTGCCGGTCGGACCGCCGCCGGCCGACCACCTGCTCCACCCGCGGCAGGACCCGCCCCAGCGACGCCAGCACCCGCAGCCGGCCGCTGACCCGTCGCGCCACGACCGGGCCGCAGACGTCGCGCAGGATCTCCTGCGGCACGGCGACCCCCGACGAGACCAGCTGCCGGACGAGCAGGTCCG
>CAYTJW010001262.1:0-1735 GCA_964438135.1 uncultured Thermoanaerobaculia bacterium | reverse complement strand
CCGAGCCAGGGCAGGGCCGCGGCCAGCAGCAGCAGCGGCCCGCCGAGCGCCAGGGCGCCCCACCATCGCCCCGCGCCCCGCGGCGCGGCACTGCCCGTCCCGCCCTCCCCTGGCAGCCGCCCCGGCCCGAACCCGGGCACCGGCCCTACCTCCAGTCCCCGATCAGCTCGAAGGCCGCCCAGGAGAAGGGATGGCTGGCGTCGACGCGGTGCGGCGGCGCGCCGGGGACCGGCAGCTCGAGCGGGGCGCGGATCAGCTCCACCTGCGCCCGCCGCAGCGCCTCGTCCTTGGGCAGGCCGGCGGCGAGGTTGGCGTAGAAACGCCGCATCAGCGCGGCGGTGGACTCGTCCGCCACCGCCCACAGCGAGGCCAGGACGGTGCGGGCGCCGGCGTACTGGAAGGCGCGGGAGAGGCCGAGGATCCCCTCGCCCGCCAGCTCCTGGCCGAGGGCCGAGTCGCAGGCCGACAGGGTCACCAGGTCGGCGTCGAGGCGCACCTGCTCGAGCACCTCCCAGGCCTGCAGCAGCCCGTTGTCGCGGGCCGCAGCGCCCGGTGCGGGGATGGCCAGGGCCAGCCCCGACGACAGCGGCCTGAGCTCGTCGACGAAGCCGTGGGTGGCGAAGTGGACCACGGTCGCCGCCGTGCCGACCACCTTGGCGCGTTCCTCGGTGGCCTCTGCCCCCAGCCACAGCGCGGCGCGGTCGCCGTAGAGCCGGCCGAGGGCCTCGACCTCGCCCCGGGTCGCCGGCAGGGGGTCGAGGGACAGGCCGCTCCGCCGGGCGTCGGCGAGCGCGGGCGCGTCCGCGCCAGAGGCGGCGGACGGGTAGGCGGGGTCGCCGAACGCGACCAGGCGCCCGTCCTCCCGGGGACGCCGCTGGCCGCGGAGCGCGGCCAGCACCGTGGCCGAGGCGACCACCGACAGCGGCCTCGCCTCCACCAGGTAGCGCGGCTCCGCGGCGGTCGGGTCGGCGAGGGCGGCGAACGGCAGCAGGTGGAGGGGGCCGTCGGGGATCACCACCAGCCGCTCGCAGTCGCGGATCGCGGCCGCGGCCGGGGCCAGCAGCAGCTCGGAGAGGGCTGAGGTGCAGTGGCGCAGGGCCTCCGGATCGGCGCCGTCGCCCCCCGGCAGGAGGGCGGGCCGCCCGCGCTCGACGAGCCGTCGCAGCTGCGCCACCCGGTCGCGCAGCGCCTGGTCGCCGACCGCGAGCGGGAGGGCCGCGAAGCGCTCTGGACCCGGTCCGACCGCGAACAGGACGCTCCGCTCCTCGCCCACCCCGTAGGACAGCAGCAGGGTGCCGGGGTCGAGGGTGCGGCGGGTCGCCGCGAGGTCGAGCGGCTCCGGGTAGCGGAGCTCGGCCAGGCGCGGCGAGGCGGCCCGGACGCGGGCCCTGACCTCGTCCTGGCGCTGCCGGATGGCCTCCAGCTGGGCGGCCAGCTCCGCCCGGGCCGGCTCGTCGTCGGCCGCCACCTCGGCGAGGGCGGCCACGACCCGGTCGTGGTCGGCGTTGACGTGCCGGCGCTCCCGCTCCAGCTCGACCGGCAGGTCGGTGGCGACGATGTCCCGCTCGGCGAGCAGCGCCAGCAGCGCCCGGGCGCGCTGACCCTCGAGGACGTCGAAGGCCTGCTCGGGGGCGCCCTGCTCGAGCAGCAGCTCGACCAGGTCGCGGTAGACGTCGAGGTAGTCGGCGCGGAACTGACCCAGCTGCTCGGGCGTGCCGCCGTGCCGCCGCTGATG
>CAYTJW010001261.1:0-1741 GCA_964438135.1 uncultured Thermoanaerobaculia bacterium | reverse complement strand
CTCCTCCAGCCGCCTCGCCCGCCGGGACGGGAGCGCGCGCAACCGCCGCGCCACCTCCGCGGCGTCGCCCAGGCGCCGCGCCGGGTCCGCGTCGACCATGGCCGCGACGTCCTCCCGCAGCTCCTCGTCCGCCACGTCGCGCTCCCAGCCCGGGCCGAGGGCGCGACCGGTCGAGCCGACGACGAGCTGGTACAGCAGCACGCCGAGGGCGTAGACGTCGGCCTGGAGGGTCGCGGGCTGGCCGGCGAGGAGCTCGGGCGCCAGGTAGAGCAAGGTGCCGGTGGTGGTGCCGGGCACCGGCAGGTCCTGGGTGAAGCCCTGCACCGTGATGCCGGCGGCCGCCAGCCGACCGGCCTCGGTCAGCCCGCCGACCCCGAAGTCGGTCAGCCGGACCTGGGGCGAGCCGTCGGCGCGCTCGGCGACGAGCAGGTTGGCGGGCTTGACGTCCTTGTGCAGGACGCCGACCGAGTGCGCCGCGGCGAGGGCGTCGGCGGCCTGGGCGACGAGCTCGACGCGGACCTCGAGCGGCACGCTGGCCAGGCCGCCGCGGGTCGCCACCCAGTCCGGCAGGGACCCTCCCTCGGTGTACTCGGCCTCCAGGAAGTACGGCGCCTGGTCGAAGTTCCAGTCGAGGATGCGGGCGATGTCCGGCCGCGCCCCCAGCACCTCCTTGAGCAACCGGAACAGCGTCACCTCGCGCTGCAGGCCGCGCAGCCGCTCCCCCTCGAAGCAGAACTTGAACACCCGCTGCTCGCGGGTCTTGGCGTGCGCCGCCAGCCAGACCTCGCCGAACCCGCCCTCGCCGAGCTTGCGCTCGAGGCGGAAGGCGCGGCGGAGCGGCACCTCCAGCCCGGGCGCCGGCCGCCAGCCGACGATGGTCGGGTCGCCCACCACCCGCCGCGCCTTGTCGCTGTCCGGCGGCGGCAGCAGGGCCGACAGGCCCTCGACGCCGACCTCGAACACCTGGAAGGGCTCCTCCACCCCCTTCAGCAGGTAGGCGCCGTGCGCGAGCCAGGACAGCGGCCGCTCGCCCTCCTGGTCGCCGACCTCGGCCCGCCGCGCCAGGTCGAACGCGGTCGAGCCGAGCAGCGTCTGCCGTCCCTGGGCGAGGGCCATGAGCCGGGCCGCCACCGGCTTGGCCAGGCCCTCGACCTCGAGCGGCTTGGCGCCGCGGGCCACGTCATCGGGCGGGTTGGCGCGCAGGTAGACCTCGCCGACGTGGATGCCGACCCGCGCCGCGAGCTCCACCCCCTCCTCGCGCGACAGGGCCGCCAGCGCCTGGTGGTACGCGATCGCGTAGCGGACCGCGTCGAGGGGACGGTCGAACAGCAGCAGGAAACCGTCGGTCTTGTCGATCTCGCGCCCGCCGAAGCGCGGCAGCAGGTCGCGGGCGAGGCGATCGTGGCGGCCGAACACATGGAACGCCCGCTGGTCGCCGAGCCGCCCGACCAGCGCCGTGCTGCCGACCAGGTCGGAAAGCAGCAGGGTCTTGAGGACCGCCTCCGGGGCGGCGGCCTCGCCCACCGGGTCACTCATGAGCCGACCGCCGGCGCCCGTGCGCCCGCCGGCTCCGCCCTCAGACCGTCACTCACCTGGCTCAGAACGGCGCCCATTGCGACCTCGGCCGGGCGGGTGGCGGAGCTGACAGCTGACCGCCGACAGCTGACAGCCGATCGACATGCCGCAACCGGCCGGCCGCGACCCACCGCTACTTCTCGTCCTCCGTCCGCTCGAAGTGGCC
>CAYTJW010001260.1:0-1743 GCA_964438135.1 uncultured Thermoanaerobaculia bacterium | reverse complement strand
CGGAGGTGGCGACTGACGCTGCTCCCCGCGCTCTCCGCCCCGGCGAGGGCCGTCTGGCGTGGCTGTTCTTCGCCTACTTCATGCTGGTCGCGGCCAGCCACTACGCGGCCAAGAGCGTCCGCCAGGCGACCTACCTCGACGCCCTCGGCGCCGCCAAGCTGCCGTACGTCTACCTGCTCGCCGCCCTCGCCTCGATCCCGGTGCTGCTGCTCTACCTGCGCTCCAGCCGGCGTGCCCGCCACGCGCCGCTGATCGTCACCTGCTGCACCCTGCAGGCCCTGTCGCTGGTCGGCTTCTTCTGGCTCTACCGCATCCCCGGGCCGTGGGTGGCGCTCGCCTTCTACGTCTGGACCACGGTCGCCTTCGGCCTCGCCGTCAGCCAGCTGTGGTCGTACGCCAACCACGTCCTCGACCCGCGCCAGGCGCGGCGCCTGTTCGCCTTCATCGGCGCCGGCGGCCTGCTGGGCGCGATCCCGGGCGGGCAGCTGGCGCGGCTGGTGGCGGCCCGCTTCGGCACCCGCCACGCCCTGCTCGCCGCCGCCGCCCTGTCGCTCGTGGTGGTGGCGGTGGTGGTGGCGATCGAGCGCATCCGGCCCCGCGGCGCCGTCGCCCTGCCCGAGGACCGCGGCGGCCGCGGCGGCCAGGTGCGGGGCGGCTGGCAGGCGCTCCGCCAGTCCCGCCTCCTGACCGCGGTGGCCGTCCTGATGCTGCTGTCGATGGCCGCCGCCCAGGCGGTCGACCTCCAGTTCAACTGGGCGATGGAACGCGTCACCACCGGCCTCGACCACCGCACCGCCGCCTTCGGCAGCTTCTTCTCGGTGATGGGGGTGCTGGCCTTCGCCTTCCAGCTGCTGTTCACCCAGCGCATCCACCGCGCCCTCGGCGTCGGCGCCGGCATGCGGGTGCTGCCGTGCGCGATCGGCCTCGGCACCCTCGCCCTGATGGTGGCGGTGGGCGTGCTGCCGGGCGCGGTGCTGGCCGCCGCCTGGGCCCTGAAGCTGTCCGAGGGCGGGCTGCGCCACTCGGTCGACCAGTCCACCCGCGAGCTGCTCTTCCTGCCGGTCCCGGCCAGCGTCCGCCGGCCGGCCAAGGTCCTGATCGACGTCTTCGTCCAGCGCCTGGGCGAGGGCGCGGCGGCGCTGGTGCTGCTGCCGGTGACCTTCGGCCTGGTCGCCGCCGAGCACGTCAGCGTGCTGACCCTGGGCCTGGTCGTCGCCTGGCTGTGGCTGACGGTGGCGGTGCGGCGCGAGTACGTCGCCGCCTTCCGCCGCGGCCTGCGGACGGCCAGCCCCGAGGGCCCGGCCAGCATCGACACCCGCGACGTCGACACCGTCACCACCCTGGTCGAGTCGCTCGGCAGCTCCGACCCGCAGAAGGTCCTGCACAGCGTCGAGATGCTCTCGGACCACGGTCAGGGGCGCCTGGTGCCGCCGTGGCTGCTCCACCACCCCGACCTCGAGGTGCGCTGCCGGACCCTCGAGGTGCTGGCCGCGGCCGGCCGGGCCGACGTCGCGCCCCTGGTCGAGCGCCTGCTCGGCGAGGACGAGCCCCGTCTCCGTTCGACCGCCCTGGCGACGCTCGCCTGCCTCAAGGGCGAGGACGCCAACGCGCTGATGCTGGCCCGGCTCGAGGACCCCGACCCGCGCGTGCGCGCGACCGCGGTGGCGGCCCTGCTCGCCGGCGACGGCACGGTCGGCCGGGAGCGGGCGGGCGAGGTGCTGGCCGACCTGCTGGTGGACGCCG
>CAYTJW010001259.1:0-1763 GCA_964438135.1 uncultured Thermoanaerobaculia bacterium | reverse complement strand
GACGGCCACCAGGTCGCGGGCGTCGCGGATCGGGCGGGGCGCGGCCGCGACCAGGACCCGGCGCGGCCACAGCACGTAGCTCGCGCGCACGAACTGCTCGAGCACGAACCGCCCGTCGGCCGAGGCCGGGTCGCCGTCGAAGCCCTCGAAGCGGAGGAAGAGGTGGCCTGCCGGCGCGGAGCGGAGGACGAGGTCGTCGGTCGCGGCCAGGGTCACGGCGCGGCGGTGGGTCATCTCGCCGGTGGTCAGCCGGGCCAGCATGAGGCGGTTGAAGCGGCTCGCCACCAGCCCCTGCCAGACCGCGACGGCCAGCGCCGCGGCCACGGCCAGCGCCGCCGCCAGGCGCGGCAGGTCGCGCCCGTCGCTCATCCCGCGCGGCTCGTCCGGCCGGCCCCGCGGCCGCGGGGGTGGTCGCGCCCTACGGCGAGCACTCGACCTGTTGCCAGCCGCCGCGGACGGTGGTGCCGCCGCAGTAGCTCTTGCCCGTGCTGCTCTGGTTGTTGAGGTAGGCGAGGATCGAGGCGCAGGTCTCGCCCTCGCCCGGCGTCACCTCGCACACGCCGGCGAAGCGCGGGTTGGAGAAGCAGCAGGGGCTGCCCGCCGCCTCGCCGGGGCGGTCGAGGCCGCCCGCGGCCACCACGACCGCCACCGCGCCGGCCAGCCCGAGCAGGCCGACGAGCACGCGTTTGCCGTGACGAGCTCCCATGGCACACCTCCGTGGGCCCGTTCGCAGGGCCCTGGAGGAAGGATACACCCGGCCTGGAATCGGCCCCGGCCGGCGCGGGGTTCCTGCCGGTGGGTTGGCTGACCGATGGCGTACAAGACCTGCAGCTGCTGCGGCCGGGTCTGGCCCTCGCGGGACGGGCTCCTGGCCGACCCGGAGGTCGACCTGGTCGGCTACCAGGCGTTCTTCACCAACCTCGAGCTCGGCCTGCTGCTCTTCGACCACCGGGCCTGCGGCACGACCATGGCCGTGCCGGTGCAGCGCTTTCGCGACCTCGCCCCGGGCCCGGTCGTGTCCGAGCGGCTGACCGGCGCCCCGGGCTGCACCGAGCTGTGCATGCAGGCGCGCGTGCTCGCCCCCTGCCCGCAGCGGTGCGAGTGCGCCTGGGTGCGGGACCTGCTGCAGGTGGTGCGGGCGTGGCCCAAGGAGCAGCGGACTGAAGGCGCGGGCGCGGGCTGAGCTTCCCCGGCGAGCGGCGGCCGTACTACGCTGTCCGGGATGGGGCAGCTCGAGCCGACCGGCGGGGGCGACGACCGGGCAACCCGGTGCGGCTGGCGCCGCGACGCCCTCTGCCTGGCCTTGCTCGGCGCGCTGCTGCTGGCCTTCTTCGCCCCCGCCCTGCTCGGCGGCGAGAGCTTCTACCACCGCGACCTGCTGTTCAACCACGTGCCGCGCAAGCAGGTCACGCTGGCGCTGCTCGCCGCGGGCGAGCTGCCGCTGTGGAACCCCCACCTCAACCTGGGCGAGCCGCTGCTCGCCAACCCCAACAACGTCGTCCTCCACCCGACCACCCTGCTCTTCCTGCTGTTGCCGTTCGGCGTCGCCCTGTCGTGGGCGGTGGCCGGGCAGGTGCTGCTGTCGTCGGCCGCCCTCTACCTGCTGCTGCGGCGCTGGCGGGCGCGGCCCGCGGCCGCCCTGCTCGGCGCGGCCGGCTTCGCCCTGTCCGGCCACCTGCTGTCGCTCGGCAGCTTCCTGAACGGCCTGTCGTCGGCGGCGCCGGCGGCGCGGGCGCTGCTGGCCGCGGTGGAGACGGCGCGGG
>CAYTJW010001258.1:0-1767 GCA_964438135.1 uncultured Thermoanaerobaculia bacterium | reverse complement strand
TGGTCGCCTCGAGCCGGACCTTCACCACCGCCGCGGTCGGTGGCGGCAGCTACGCCCAGTCGGTGCCCGCCCTGCCGGCCGCGGGCAGCGGGGCGGGCGAGCGCCGCCTGGCGGGCCTGCGCTGGACGCCGGAGCCGGGACAGGGCGCCCGCACCAACCTCGGCTTCGTCAACCTCGGCGGCGAGGCGCTGACCCTGCGGGTCGAGCTCGCCCGCAGCGACGCCACCGGGCTCGGCGGCTTCGACGTGGCGCTGCCGCCGTTTGGCATCCTGCAGCGTGACTCGGCCCTGGCGCCGTTCACCGAGCTCGAGGTCGCCGACGGCCTGGCCGTGGTCACCGCCGCCGATCCCGGCGACGCCTTCCTCGCCTACGCCTCGGTGGTCGACAACGCGACCGGCGACCCGACTTTCCTGCTCGCGCAGCCCGCACCGCCATCCCCCCCGTAGCCGCGGTTGACCCGGCCGGCCAGGGGTGGCAGAGTCGGGCGCGGCCGGGCGCTCCCGGCCGGGAGGTCACATGAGCAAGCGACGCCTCGAGCCCGGGCCGTTCGTCGTCCCCATGCCGACGGTGCTCCTCGGCGCCACGGTCGACGGCAAACCGAACTACATGACCGCCGCCTTCGTCGGCATCGCCAACTTCAAGCCGGCGGTGGTCGGCTGCGGCCTGAGCCCCACCCACCTGACCTCGAAGGGGATCGAGCGGAGCCGCACCTTCAGCCTCAACCTGCCGCGCGCCGAGCAGGTCGAGGTCACCGACTACTGCGGCCTCCACTCCGGCGCCAAGGTCGACAAGGCGGCCCTGTTCGAGACCTTCTACGGCGAGCTCGGGGACGCGCCGATGATCGCCTCCTGCCCGCTCAACGTCGAGTGCCGGCTGCTCCAGACCGTGCCGTTCGCGGTCGACACCCTCTACCTGGGCGAGGTGGTGGCGGTGCACGCCGACGACGACGCCCTCACCGACGGCGCGCCGGACTGGGAGAAGATCGCACCGCTCCTGTTCACCTTCCCCGACCGCGGCTACTGGCGGCTGGGCGGCTTCGTCGCCCGCGCCTGGGAGGTCGGCAGGTGCCACCCATCACAACCGTGACCACGCGGCATCGGCACACCCGGTGCGGGCGACACGCCCGATGTGGGGACGGTTGTGATGACTGGCACCTGAACGGCGGTGGCATACTCGTGGTGACGGTTCGGGGGTGAGCGGCATGGGGCTCGACCTCTACGAGGAGCTGAAGCAGCTGGTGGCGTCCCTGGACGCGGCCGGCGCGGACTACGCCCTGGTCGGTGCCCTCGCCCTGGCCGTGCACGGCGTGCCGCGGGCCACGACCGACATCGACCTGCTGGTGCCCGCAGCGGCCGTCGACACCGCGCTCGGGGTCGCCCGCGACCGCGGCTTCGTGGTCGAGGCCGAGCCTCTCCGGTTCCCGGACGGCACGGTGCTGCACCGCGCGAACCTGTCCCGGGGCGAGGAGAGCCTGACCCTGGACCTGATCGTGGTCGACGACAACCTCGCCCCCGCCTGGGCCTCGCGCGCCCGCATCGCGACCGAGGACGGACCGCTCTCGGTCGTCTCCCGCGAGGGCCTGGTGCGGATGAAGGCCGCCGCCGGCCGGCCCCAGGACCTGGCCGACATCGCCCGCCTCGAGGAGGCGGACCGGTGAGCCGGGTCGAGATGTCGCCCGCGGCCGTCACCGCGCGCCTCCGGTCCGCGTCCCGCTCGAGCCCGCTCGGCCCGCGCCCGGCCGTGGCCGCCAAGGCCGGCAACGCCCCG
>CAYTJW010001257.1:0-1770 GCA_964438135.1 uncultured Thermoanaerobaculia bacterium | reverse complement strand
GGTGTGCAGAGGGAGATCTCGAGGCGCACCTGGCAGCGGGTGCCGAAGTCCGGGTCGCCGGCGCTCCTGCGCCTGGACACCGAGGTGCTGAACCCCGGCGGCATCGACCCTGCGACGGGGCTCGCGGACCAGGTCCTCCACGACTACACCTACGACGACGAGCTGGGCGTCGGCACGCCCTTCGGCAACCTGGTCGCAGACGAGGTGACCGGCGGCTACGGCAGCGGGTCGGGCAGCCTGAGCTTGACCACCCGCCGCCAGTACGACCACGGGACGGTCGCGACGGAGTGGGTCGAGGGCGCGGGCGGAGAGACCCTGCGCCGCTTCCGGCGCGAGGTCGACCCGGGCACCGGCCTGGTCCGCTTCGAGGTCGGCGGCGACGGCTTCGGCACCGCCTACCTCTACGACCGGCTCGGGCGGGTGACGGACCGGGCGCCGATCGCGGCCACCTTCGACGACGAGGGGGCCGGCGCGACCGTGACGGTCCAGCCCGGCATGCTCGGCGAGCACACCACCTACAGCGGCCCGACGCCCCTGGTCGAGGAGGTGGCGGAGGACGCCTCGTACGTCGTGGCCGGGGGAAAGCTGCACTCCACAGGCACTCGGTCCCGGCGCCGCCTGCGCCTCGACGGCCTCGGCCGCGAGACGGCCCGGCTCGAGCACTACCCGGGGCTGGGGGGCTGGGGGATGCGCGAGCGCTACACCGTGTCCCACCAGGTGGGGGCCGACACCGGCCCGGCGGCGCCGCCCGAGGTCGCCGCGGGCACCCCGGCGACCTGGGTCAGCGAGTGGCACGAGGTGGCGGCCACCGGCAGCTGGCCGGAGTACGGAGCCTTGTCCTGGTCCGGCACCTTCCTCGACCCCCTGGGCCGGCCGCAGCTCGTGACCCGGCCGGACGGCAGCGCGGACGAGCTGGCGTACCGGGGCGGGTCCGAGACCTCGGTGACGAGGCGGGTGGGGACCGGCCCTCAGCAGGAGGAGCGGACCGTCACCCGGCGGATCGACCCCCTCGGCCGGCTGCGGGTGCTCTCCGAGCAGGTCGGGCCGACGGACTGGTTCGAGGCCCGGTACGAGTACGACCTGCAGGACCGGCTGAGCCTGGTCCAGCTGTGCGACTCGGGCGGCTGCCCGGGGCAGACAAGGACCTTCACGTACACCACGGCGGGGTTCCTGGTGAGCGAGCAGCACCCGGAGCTGGGGCTGGTGACGCACACCGGCTACACCGCGCTGGGCGGGGTGACGGAGACGGTGG
Source organism: uncultured Thermoanaerobaculia bacterium (assembly GCA_964438135.1). GTDB lineage: Bacteria > Acidobacteriota > Thermoanaerobaculia > Thermoanaerobaculales > Sulfomarinibacteraceae > CAYTJW01. Next base: position 518 of record CAYTJW010001257.1, on the reverse strand, counting down.
CGGGGGGGGTGACGACGGGCTTCGAGTACGACCCCCTGGGGCGGCTGGAGGCGACGTCGGTCGGGGGCCAGGAGGCGACCCGGCTGGTGTACGGCGACCGGCGGGCTGGGACGCCGGCCGTGGTCGGGGAGCCGGACTACGGCCGGGTGGTGAGCTCGACCCAGCACAACCGCTTCCCTGGCCGCAGCCCGGCCGACGTGGCGGTGAGCCACGAGTGGCAGTACCTGGGCCAGGGGGGGAGGGTGTCGAGCCGGACGACCCGGGTGTCCGGGGTGGGGCTGACGGACGGCGGCTTCACCATCGGCTACGGCTACGACCCCTGGGGCAACGTGGCGCACCTGGCCCTGCCATACTGGCGGAGCGAGGGGTGCACGGTGCGGGACTGGGGCCACCTTGAGGCGCTGTGGGACGGGCCGTGGCTGGAGGCGCTGAGCCTGGTCGGCGACGACGCCAAGCACGGGGCGCGGCCGGTGGCGGACCTGGCGTACCACCCGTCGGGGCGGGTGGCGAGCACGATC
>CAYTJW010001256.1:0-1770 GCA_964438135.1 uncultured Thermoanaerobaculia bacterium | reverse complement strand
AGCCGACAGCGCTCAGCTCGGCGCCGTTCGCGGCACCCTGGCTGGTCAGGCAGGGTTCGCCCGCCGGCAACCCGACACAGGCGTTCGAGAACACCAGGGTGCCCGCGGACGCGCCGCTTGAGGTCGACCAGGTGATTCCCGACGACGGGATCTCGGTGGTAGCGCCCTGGAGGGGGTCTCCGGGCTGGCGGTCTGGGGTGGAAGGGCTGAAGTAGTCGGCCACTCTCGGCACCCGCACCTCGAGCTGGGCCCCCTCGCCCAACGAGCAGACCGGCGGCACCGCCGGGTCGCTCGAGTCGACGCAGCATTGGTAGTAGCGGGCGTGCAGGGTCGTGGCCCGCGACACGGTGAGGGTCGGCGTGGTCGTGCCGGAGTACGGCGAGCCCTCCGCCAGGTCGTGGAACTCGCTCTCGGGGTTGGCGGTGTCGCTCGCGCGCCACTGGTAGGTGTACGGCGGCACCCCGCCCGTCACCGCGCAACGGAAGTAAACCGGCGCCGCGACCAGGGCCGTTGTCGCCTGGTCGGTCGGCGTCTCGGTCAGCTCGAGCGGCGGGATGCGGTCGTAGAGCGACAGGTCGAGGTCGTCGACGAAGAGGCTGTTGGCGCCGCCGACGCCGCTCGCGCCGAACACCTCGAAGCCAACCAGACCGATGTCGGGGTGGAACCCGATCGCATCCAGGTCCGGGATGCCCAAGGCGAGCTCGCTGCCGTTGACCCAGGCCCTGACGGTGTTGTCGCCGCGGTGGTAGGACAGCTGCAGACGGTTGGCGCCGCTCACCACGTACGGGCAGGCGCCGACGCTGTCGTAGAGCGTGCTGGCGACGCCGTTGGCGTAGACGATCACCCGACCGGGGGTGTCGCGGCGCAGCATGATCCACACCTGGCCGCCGTCCCAGATCTCCTTACGCACGTCGCCCGCGCCGAAGTCCCGCCTCCGGAACCCGAGGGCGGCCCAGTCCGCGGTGGTGGCGGAGAGGTCCACGGTCATCGCCAGGCGGGAGGACCAGAAGGCGACGTCGTCCGGGTCGTACTGGGTGTAGGCGATCACCGGGCTGCCCACGGCGCGGTTGGTGGCCCACGGGGTCTCCGCGCTGGGACCGAACCCGGCCCGCGCGTTGCTCCACCAGGTCGTCCCGCCGACCTCCAAGGGCTGCAGGTCGAGGCTCGCTCCCGGCACCCGGCCGCCGCTGCCGGTCGCGAAGGTGTCCCGGAGCTTCCTGGTCCCGGCCTCGACCTTGAAGCTGTCGACGAAGACCGGGGCCTCGGTCGGTCCCGGGCCGGGCCGCGCCTGGAAGCCAACCTCGCTGACCACCGGCCGGAAGCCGACCTCGTCGAGGTCCGCGATCCGGAGCTCGAGCGGCACGCCGTTGACGGCCGCCGCGACGGTGTTCGCGACCCAGTCGTAGCGCAGCACCACCCGGGTGGGGCCAGGGTGGAACGTCGGGGGGCCGTCCTGGTAGAGCAGGTGGCGGGAGCCGTCCGCGCGAACCGTGACGCGACCGTTGGCGTGGAGCTGGAGCCAGAGCTGGCCTGCCTGTTGGAAGGGCGCCGAGAGATCCGTGGCGAATCCCACCGCGGCCCAGCCCGCACGACCCGGGTCGAGGTCGGCGACGATGGTGCCGGTCGTGTAGCCGTGCAGATTCGCCGGCGCGAAGTAGAGTGCAGCCTGCTCCTCGTGGTCGGGGCGAGACGCCGTCACCGACCCGCGGTCGGTGAACACGACCCCTGCGCTCGCCCGCCAGGGCTGCCGGCCCCGCTCGGCCCGCGCGC
>CAYTJW010001255.1:0-1772 GCA_964438135.1 uncultured Thermoanaerobaculia bacterium | reverse complement strand
CTTGCGGGCGCGGATCTCGGCGATCCGTTCGGCAATGGGCACCTCGAGGCGGGGCGCGGCCGAGCTCGCGTAGTCGAATCCGTCGAGACGGCGGCGGGTCAGCCGGCGGCCGACGGCGCGCTCGATGGCGCCGAGCTCCGCCTCCTCGTCGGGGGCGACCAGGGTCAGGGCGGTGCCGACCGCGCCCGCCCGGGCGGTGCGGCCGACACGGTGGACGTAGTCCTCGGCCTGCCCCGGGAGGTCGAAGTTGACCACCAGCGGCATGGCCTCGACGTCGATGCCGCGGGCGGCGATGTCGGTCGCCACCAGGATGCGGATCGAGCCGTCCTTGAACCCGGCCAGGGCCGCCTCGCGCTGCGGCTGGCTGCGGTTGCCGTGAATCCGCTCGCAGGACACGCCGGCCGCCTGCAGCAGCTCGGCGAGCCGGTTGGCGCGGTGCTTGGTGCGGGTGAAGACCAGCGCCGTCTCGACCTCGCCGCGGCGGATCAGCTCCAGCAGCAGAGACTGCTTGAGGCGCTCGGGCACGGGCAGGACGGTGTGGGTGATGCCGGTGGCCGGCGCCGGCGGGCGCTCGACGTCGAGGCGAACCGGGTCGAGCAGCAGGTCGCGGGACAGCTCGACGATCGGCCGCGGCATGGTGGCGGAGAAGAGCATGCTCTGGCGCCGCCGCGGCAGCCGCGCCAGGATGCGGCGGACGTCGGGCAGGAAGCCCATGTCGAGCATCCGGTCGGCCTCGTCGAGGACCAGCACCTCGACCGCGTCGAGCCGCGCCCAGGGGTGCTGGAGGTGGTCGAGGAGCCGGCCCGGGGTGGCGACGACGACGTCGACGCCGGCGCGCAGGGCGCGTTCCTGGGGCCCGGCGGCGACGCCGCCGAAGACGGTGGCCGAGGTGACGCGGGTGTGGCGACCGAGCGCCGCCAGGTGCTCGTGCACCTGGGCCGCCAGCTCGCGGGTCGGGGTCAGGACCAGGGCGCGGGTGACGCCGGGCTTCTGGTCCTTCAACCGGGCCAGGATGGGCAGGGCGAAGGCGGCGGTCTTGCCGCTGCCGGTCATGGCGCAGGCGAGGACGTCGCGGCCGGTGAGAGCGGGCGGCAGCGCCGCACGCTGGATGGGGGTGGGCTCCTCGAAGCCCAGGTCGGCGACCCCGCGCAGCAGGGCGGGGTCCAGTTGCAGATCGGAGAACCTCATGCAGACCATGTCTCTCTGCGGGCGCGCGCCATCGGGGCGCGGGACCCGCGGGTTCGGTGCCGGCGTTGGTTGGTGAACGGGAGTCGTGCCGGAAGGGCTGCCGTCGTGGGGCCCGAGCGGGCCCTGGGTCATCGTCGAGCGCGTCGACCGCGCTCGAGCGAGGACAACACGAGCGGACCTTCGCACACTCCCGGCGATTTGGCAAGGGCGGCGGCCGGGAATCGGCGCCGTCGCGCCGGCATTCAACCGAGAGGCCTGCTCCCCGCCGGCGCGGGGGCGGCTGGGAGGTTCGCATGCGGTACCCGGTCGTCGCGCGTGGCGGTTTCGCTGCCCTGGCCCTGTGGCTGGCGTTGGCCGGCCCGGCGAGCGCCCAGGACGACGCGCTGGCCAAGATGGAGGCCAGGGCGCTGGCCCGTTACACCAAGGAGCTGGGCAGCCGCAACGCCGACGTGCGGCGGGACGCGGCGCGCGGCCTCGGCGGCTACGAGCAGCCGGAAGCGGTGGCCGCCCTGGCCGCGGCTCTGGCGGACACCGACGCCGGGGTCCGCCAGGCGGCGGCGTCGTCGCTGTGGCAGACCGGCGCC
>CAYTJW010001254.1:0-1774 GCA_964438135.1 uncultured Thermoanaerobaculia bacterium | reverse complement strand
GGGCCCAGGTCGGCCAGGCGCTGGCCCGCCTCGCCACCACCCGGCTCCAGCGGGGCGACCCGGCCGCGGCCGTCCGCCGCCACCGCCAGGCCCTGCTCGCCCTGACCCGCGCCGGGGCCGGCGGTCTCGAGCGGGCGGTGGTGCTCAACAACCTCGGCAGCGCCGCCCGCATCCTGGGCGACAACGACGCGGCCGAGCTCTACCACCGCCACGCCCTGGCGCTGCGCCGGACGCTCGCCCCGGACAGTCTGGACGTCGCCGTCAGCCTGCACCAGCTCGGGCTCGTCCGCCGCCGCCGGCGCGACATGGCCGGCGCCGAGGCGTTCTACCGGCAGGCGCTCGCGATCGAGGAGCGTGTCGCGCCTGACTCCCTGTCCGTCGCCGACACCCTCGAGGCGCTGGCGATCGTGCTCATGAACCGGGGCGAGCTGGCGGAGGCCGAGCGGCTGATGCGCGAGGTGGTGGCGACGCGCGAGCGCCTGGACTCGCCGCTGGGCATTGCCTTCGGGCTCGACAACCTGGCCATGGTCCTCAACGAGCGCGGCGACCTGCCCGCGGCGGACGCCACCTTCCAGAGCACGCTCGCAATCCGCGAGCGGCTGGTGCCGGGCAGCCCGGACCTCGCCAACACCCTCAACAACTACGGCATCCTGCTCTTCCGGCGCGGCGACCTGGCGCGGGCCGAGGGCTGCTTCCGCCGCTCGGCGGAGATCCGCGAGCGGGTCGTCCCCGGGACCCTGGACCACGCCGCCAGCCTCAACAACCTGGGCGGGGCGCTGTACCGCCAGGGCGACCTGGCCGCCGCCGAGGAGCAGATGCGGCGCGGCCTCGAGATCCGCGAGCGCCTCGACCCGGCTGGCGTGATGGTCGCGACCAGCCTCAACAACCTGGGCTCGGTGGCCCTCGACCGGCACGACGTCGACGCCGCCCAGACCCTGTTCGAGCGGGCGTTGGCCCTGTACGAGCGCAGCGCCCCCGGCACGCCGCGGGTGGCTTTCGGCCAGGCCAACATGGCCCGGGTCGCCCGCCAGCGAGGCGACCTGGCCACGGCCGCGGAGTGGGGCCGACGCGCGCTCGAGCTGCGCCTCCGGCTCCGGCCGGGCAGCGTCCTGTGCGGTGAGAGTCACGCCGAGCTGGGCGAGATCGCCTGGCTGGCCGGCAATCCCGAGCAGTCCCTGCAGCACTTCCAGGCGGCGCTCGCCATCGCCGAGCGGGTCGCGCCCGGCAGCCAGGAGGAGGCGGAGTGGGCGTCCGGCTGCGGCCGGGCGCTGCGCTTCCTCGGTCGCCGTGACGAGGCGCTCGCCATGTACACCCGGGCGGTGGCGGCGATCGAGGCCCAGTACGCCCGCCTGGGCGGCGGCCAGCAGGGGCGGGAGGCGTTCCGCGCCCACCTGGCCGACGTCTACCGCCAACTCGTCGACCTCCTGGTCGAGCTCGGCCGCCTCGGCGACGCCTTCGGCGTGCTCGAGCAGTCCCGGGCGCGCGGCCTGCTGGCCATGCTCGCCGAGCGCGACCTGGTCTTCTCCGCCGACCTGCCGCCGGAGCTGGAGCGGGAGCGTCGCCTGCTCGCCGCCGAGCACGAGCGGGTGGCGGCCGAGCTGGGCGGCCTCGGCCCGGACGCCCCCGAGGCGGATCGGCAGCGCGTGCTGGCGCGGCTCGAGGAGACCCAGCGTCGGCAGGACGCCATGTGGGGGCGAATCCGCGCCGCCTCGCCGCGCCTGGCCGACCTGGCCTCGCCGCAACCGCTCGACCTGGCCGGCGCGCGGGCGGCCCT
>CAYTJW010001253.1:0-1775 GCA_964438135.1 uncultured Thermoanaerobaculia bacterium | reverse complement strand
CCCGATGGCGAGCAGGGCGGCGCCGCCCTTGAGGGCCTGGGCCGCCCGGACCATCCCCTCGACCGGGGCCGTGCCGGCGCGGGCGAGGCGGTCGAGGCCGTCGAGGAGCAGGCTGCCGTGGCTCGCCGCCTCGGCGCGCAGCAGCTCGAGCATGGCGACGCGAGCGGGGTCGCTCACGGCCGCGACCTCTCGCCCGCCCCGGCCGGGGCCGGACCGCCGTGGTCGTCGAGCGCCTCGCCTCGCCGCCAGCGGGACGGCACGGCGTTGGCGAGGACGTTGTCGATCAGGAGCTCCTGGATCATCCCGCCCGGCCCGGTGGAGATCCCGCCCAGGTAGGGCATGACGTCCAGCTCGTCGCGCAGGCGGGCGAAGTCGCCGGGCTCCTTCTTGACCGTCTCGGTGACCCGCTCGGCGAGCAGGCCGACCAGGTCGTTGCCGCCACCGGCGACCGGGGCGGTCACCAGGACGATGCGGCTGGACAGACGGATGGCGCACGGGCGGCGGGCCAGGATCACGCACAGGTCGACCACCGGCACGATCCGGCCGCGGTAGTCGAACACCCCGGCGAGGTGGGTGGGGGCGTGCGGGATCCCCTTGAGGACCACCAGCGGCACGACCTCGACGACCCGGTCGCAGTCGACCGCGTAGACGTCCTTGCCGATGTGCAGCAACAGCATCAGCACGCCACGGCCCTCCGCCCCTCACTCCTTGAGAATGCGCCGTCTGAGCGCGTTCAGGACCATGTCCAGGTCGACCAGGCCGACATCCCGCTCCTCCAGGCGGAACAGGCCGCGGGTGAAGGCGGCCTTGTCCTTGGACACCGTCACCGGCAGCTCGTGCAGGTCGTCGCCGCCGAAGAAGCGGATGCCGTCGACCTCGTCGACGGCGAACACCCACTGCTCGCCGTTGCAGTCCACCACCACCATGCGCGGGCGGGAGCGGTCGCCGCCCTCCGCGCCCGGGATCCCGGTCCGGGACAGGCCCAGCAGGCCCTCCAGCCAGACGCACAGCAGCAGCTCGCCGCGGACGTTGACCAGGCCGCGCAGGATGCCGCTCGTCCGGTGGGGCAACGTGCGCACCTCGCGCACCTCGGCCACCTCGCGGAACGCGTCGGTTGGCAGGGCGAACCACTCGTCGCCGAGCCGGAAGACCAGCACCGACATCGCCCGCTCGGCCTCGCGCGCCTTGGCCTGGGTCAGGACGTCGGTCCACTCCCGACGGTACTCGTCGGGCACCTCGCGCTCGAGCAGGCCGCGGCCGGCGGCGGCGAACACCTCGCAGTTGTGGCAGTGGATGACCCGGTCCAGCTCCTGGCAGCGCGGGGTGGTCGTCCCCCAGACGCCGATCCCCTTCCAGCAGCGGCTCGCGGCCAGGCGGGCGATGGTCTCCTCGTCGAGGCGCCTCATGGCGGCCCACCCGCGCCCGCCGGGCCGAGACGACGCAAGCGCTCCCGCACCACGCGCTCGCCGTCGCGGTCGCCGCGCCGCTGCCGCTCGAGCGCCAGCAGGGAGAGCGCCTCGCGGTGCACGGGGTCGAGGTACAGCGCCCGGCCGAGCAGGGTCTCGACCCGGTCCGCGCAGCCGCGGGCGCTGGCGATCGCCGCCAGCAGCACGAACACGTCGGCCGAGTGACCGCCGTTCTGGAGGATCTCGCCGCACGCCCGCTCGGCCCCCTCGAGGTCGCCCCGGTCGGCCAGGCCCCTGGCGGCGCCGAGGGCGTCGACGTCGGTCGCCTCCCGCGCCGGCACCGCCGGTGTCGACGAGGCCCGCGCCGCC
>CAYTJW010001252.1:0-1777 GCA_964438135.1 uncultured Thermoanaerobaculia bacterium | reverse complement strand
GGCATGTCGCCGCGGCGGGTCGCGAGCGCCCCTGCCCGGCCAGCGGGGGAGCCGACGCCCGGTGGCTGACAGCAGGTCGTGCGACGGCCTGCCGGCTCCGGTCAGAAGCTCCAGGCCAGCCCGGCCGAGACCTCGAGCGCGGACAGGTCGAGGGTGCCGGCGCCGCCGAAGTCGCCGCCCAGCTCCTCGTCCGCGTAGCGGTAGCGCCCCTCGACGAAGAACGCGAAGTTGCGCGACATCCCGACCTCGAGGCCGGCGAAGGCCACCGCCTCGAGGGTCGCCCCGTCGTCGTAGTAGGCGGCGTAGACGATCGGCAGGTCGGGCTCGCTGAAGTCGATGAAGGAGCCCTCCTCGGTCAGCTCCCAGACCACCAGGCCGCCGCCGAGGCCGAGGTACGGCCGCACCGGCGCGTCCGTGCCGGTGGGCTGCAGCACCCACGCCACGGTCATGTCGAAGGTGTCGAGCTCGGCCATGTGCCGCACGTCGCGGCCGTCGCCGTCGACCCACTCCCGGTAGGCCCGGGTCGTGTCCCCCTGGTAGAACCCGGTCGAGAAGGCGAGGCCCGAGGTGCGGGACAGGTACCAGTGGAAGTCGAAGCCGAGCGACAGGTCGTCGAGGTCGTCCACGTCGCCGGTGAAGACCGCCGCCGTGTCCTCCCAGTACTGCGAGTCGCCGTCGAGCATCACCAACCCGAGGCGGACGCGGGCGGCGCCGAAAGCCCCGCCCGGGGGCCACTGGCCCTGGGCCAGGACGTCGCCGGGGAGCGCGAGCGCGACCGCGACGAGCAGCAGCGGGGCGAACATCGAGCGAGCTGACATGTGACCTCCTCGGCCGGGGGCCCCGCTGTCGGTGGGGGCCGGCCATGCCCCATGGTACGCAACTCCGGTGCCAGTCTCACCCCGGTCCCGGCCCCAGCCCCGGCTGGCCCCTGCGGTGGGTCGTCGCGGCTGGTCGCGACGGCCGCCGTCGCCCCGTCGTCGTCTGGCGCGGTCGGCGCGTGACCTCTGCCGGGGACAGGGGTTCAGGCGAGGCCGAGGTCGGCCCGGAGCCGGGGCAGGGCGAGCTCCGCCGCCGCGCGGCCCGCGGCCTCGAGGTCGGGCACCTCGGCGAAGCTCCACGCGCCGGCGTCGCCGACGTCGGGGGTGATCAGGCAGTCGACCGAGGCGACCGGCGGGTGGTTGGCGCGGCTCCAGAGGTAGCCGGCGACCGTGAGCACCTCGAGGACGTTGCGCGGTCGCCGGCGGCCGGACGGCGGGGGCACCAGGTCGACGGCGATGACGTAGTCCGCGCCCAGCTCGCGCGCCAGGCCGACGGGGAGGTTGTCGAGCACGCAGCCGTCCACCAGCAGCATGTCGCCGTGCTCCACCGGAACGAACAGCCCGGGCACGGCGGCGCTCGCCCGCAGCGCCGGCAACAGGGGGCCGGAGCGGAACACCACCCGGCGGCCCGTGAGCAGGTCGCAGGCCACCGCCGCGAACGGCCGGCGCAGGCCCTCGAAGGTGTCGGTGCCGAGCGTCTCGCCGAGCACCTCGACCATGCGGCGGGTGTCGAGCAGGCTGAGGCGGCTGGCCAGGGTCGGCCGGACCAGCTTCGGCCAGCTCATGGAGCGGAAGACGAGGCTGGCCCGGGCCGCCGGGACCCCGGCCGCGTAGACGGCGCCGACCAGCGCGCCGACGCTGGTCCCGGCCACGACCTCCGGCCGGATCCCCTCCCGCTCGAGCACCTGCAGGACGCCGACGTGCGCGGCGCCCCGCCCCGCGCCGCCGCTCAGGGCGAT
>CAYTJW010001251.1:0-1777 GCA_964438135.1 uncultured Thermoanaerobaculia bacterium | reverse complement strand
CGGCGGGGCGGTCGGTCTCGGCCGCGCCGGCGCCCAGGAGGGGGTGGTGCGGCAGGTGTTCCGCGGCGTGTTCGTGGCCCGCGAGCTGGGGGTGGTCAACGCCCACGCCCTCGACCTCGCCCGCGCCGTGGCCAGGAGCGGTCGCCGGGCGACCGCGGGCGAGGCCGAGGTGGCGCGCCTGGCGGACGAGCTCCGGCGGAGCGCCCCGCGCCGAGCGGGGGTGGGGCCCGATTTCGGCCTCGCCCGCGGCCGCAACCTGCTCATGCTGCAGGTCGAGTCGCTGCAGTCGTTCGTGGTCGGCTACCGGGTCGGGGGCGTGGAGGTGACGCCGGTCCTCAACCGCCTCGCCGCCGAGGGGCTGCACGTCCCCGGCCTCGCCGACCAGACCGACCAGGGGCGGACCGCCGACGCCGAGCTCGCGACCCAGGCGTCGTTGCTGCCGGCGGCCGCGGGGGCGGCGGCCTTCCTCAACTCCGGCAACGACTTCACCGGCCTGGCCGAGGTCCTCGGCGGGCGGGGCTACCAGACCCTGTCGGCGGTCGCCTTCGACGGCAGCTTCTGGAACCGGCGCGCCGCCCACCCGGCCTACGGCTTCGGCCGCAACCTCTTCGCCGAGGCGTTCGCCCCCGGCGAGGTGGTCGGCTGGGGGCTCAACGACCGCGACTTCCTGGCGCAGATGCTGCCGCGGCTCGAGGGGCTCGGGCGCCCGTTCTGCGCCCTCCTGATCACCCTGTCGCTGCACCACCCGTTCGCCGGCTTCCCGCCCCACCTCGAGGAGCTCGACGTCGGCCCCCACCAGGGGACGCCGTTCGGCGCCTACCTGCACACCATGCGCCTCTTCGACCGCGCCCTGGGCGAGCTGCTCGAGGGCCTCGAGCGGCGCGGCCTGCTCGACGAGACGGTGCTGGCGGTGTGGGGCGACCACGACGCCGGCCTCGGCTGGGAGCCGGACATGGCCGCGGCCATCGGCGTCCGCTGGCACGAGCCGGACTGGTTCCTGACCGAGCGGGTGCCGCTGGTGGTGCGCCTGCCGGCGGGGGCGGGGGGGGCGCGGCGGGTCGACGGGCCGGCCGGTCAGGTGGACGTGGCGCCGACCCTGCTCGCCCTGCTCGGGGTCGACCCGGCCCCCTACGCGTACGTCGGCCGCAACCTGCTCGGCGACCCGGGCGACGGGCCCGTGGCCGGCGCGTACGGCAGCTTCTTCGACCGGGAGCGGCTGTTCGTGCCGCACGGGCCGACCCTGGAGGATGGGCACTGCTACGACCTCGCCTCCCTCGAGCGGGTGAGCCCCGAGAGCTGCCGGTCCGGGCTCGAGGCGGCCGCGCGCACCGTCGAGGTGTCGCGGCTGGTGCTGGAGGGGGACCTGCAGCAGCGCCTGCACCAGCTGCTGGCGGCGGGGGGGTGAGGGTGGGCGGCGGGTCGGGCCCGGTCGGGACGAGGCGCCGCCGGTGGCTCGAGCCGCTGCTGCTGTGGGGTTGCGAGCGGCGCTGGCTCGACCTGCTGCTGACGCTGGCGACGGCCGCGGTGCTGCTGGCTTCGCGCTTCGCCCTCCTCGCCTCGGCGCCGTGGGAGTGGGACGAGACCCTGTTCGCCCGCGCCCTGCTCCACTTCGAGCTCGCCGCCCACTTCCCCCACCCGCCCGGGTTCCCCGGCTGGCTCGCCCTCGGCCACCTGCTGCTGCCGCTGGCGGGCGAGCCGTACCGGGCGCTGCAGCTGGCCTCGGCCGCGCTGTCGGTGGCGGCGGTGTGGCCGCTGGCGGCCCTCGGCCGGAGGGTGG
>CAYTJW010001250.1:0-1778 GCA_964438135.1 uncultured Thermoanaerobaculia bacterium | reverse complement strand
CCCGGTGCGGCTGGCGAGCGGCGGCGCCGGCGTGCTCCAGGAGGTGCGCGGCGCCCAGGCCCTGGTGCTGGTGGCGGGCAAGCGGCTGTGGGTCGGCCGGGGCGACCTCCAGGGGGCGGCCGGGCCGGTCGCCGCCGCGCCGGCCGAGGTGGTCCTGTCCGGCGCCAGCGAGCGGGTCGAGGAGCTGGTCCTGCTCGGCTTCGACTCCGAGAGCGCCCGCGACGAGCTGGAGCGCTTCCTCGACCGGGCGCTGGCCAACGGCCAGGCGCGGGTGCGGGTGGTCCACGGCCACGGCACCGGAGCCCTGCGCCGCATGGTGCGGCAGGTGTGCGCCAGCCACCCGGCGGTCCGCTCCTACCGCCACCCGCCGCAGCACCTGGGCGGCACCGGCGCGACCGAGATCGGCCTCGGCGGGCGGGACGATGAGCCCCTCTGACTTCGACCTCGGCGGGCCGGTCCTGGCGCGGGTGCGCGAGGCCGCCGACATGCTGCAGGTGGTGTCGGACCACGTCCGCCTGCGGCGCCGCGGTCGCCAGTGGGAGGGGCTGTGCCCGTTCCACGAGGAGCGGACGCCGTCGTTCTCCGTCGACCCGGAGAAGGGCCTCTTCTACTGCTTCGGCTGCCAGAAGGGCGGCGACGTCATCAGCTTCGTCATGCAGCTCGAGGGCCTCTCGTTCCCCGACGCGGTCGAGCAGCTGGCGCGGCGGTTCGGCGTCCCCCTCCCCCCCCGCCGGCCCGAGGACCGCCGGCGCCGGAGCGAGGGGGAGCAGCTGCGCGCGCTGCTGGAGGAGGCGCAGGAGTGGTTCGTCGCCCAGCTCGCCACCCCGGCCGGGGCCGCCGGCCGCCGCGAGCTGGAGCGGCGGGGCTTCGGCGCCGACACCTGGCCGACCTTCGGCTTCGGCTACGCGCCCGACGACTGGCGGCGGCTGCTCGAGCACCTCGCCCCCCGCCACACCGAGCGGTCGGTGGTCTCGGCCGGACTGGCGGTCTCGCCTTCAAGCGGCAAGACCGCCTACGACCGCTTCCGCGGTCGCCTCACCTTCCCCATCCGCGCCCGCGACGGCGGCCTGGTCGCCTTCGGCGGCCGGGTCCTGGGCGACGGCGAGCCGAAGTACCTCAACAGCCCCGAGGGCCCGCTGTTCGAGAAGCGCTCCACCCTGTTCATGCTCGACCGGGCCTGGGCGACGATCGGCTCCTCCCGCACCGCGATCGTGGTCGAGGGCTACTTCGACTGCCTCCAGCTGCACCGGGTCGGGGTGACCAACACGGTGGCCACGCTCGGCACCTCGCTGACCGAGCAGCACGCCCGCGTCCTCAAGGGGCGGCTGCGAGGCGATTCGCCCGGCGAGCGGGTGCTGCTCAGCTACGACGGCGACGCGGCCGGGCAGCGGGCCGCCAGCCGCGCCGCCGGCGTGCTCCTCGCGGCAGGCGTCGAGGACGTGGCGGTGGTGGCCCTGCCGCCCGGCCAGGACCCGGACGACGTGATCCGGTCGGGCGGTGCCGACGCGATCCGGGAGCTCCTGGCCCGGCCCGTGCCGCTGCTCGAGTTCCTCCTCGCCAACGCGCCCCCGGACCCGGCCCTGCGGCGCCGCCACGCCCTCGCCCACGCCCAGCTGGTGTGCTCGGCCGCGAACCCCGCCACCCGCCGCAACCTGCTCTACGAGCTGGCGCGCCTGACCGACCTGCGGCCGGTGGAGATCGCGGAGATGGGGGCTCGGGCGCAGCGGCCGGCGGCCGCCGCCGCCCGGCGCCGCGAGCCGGCCGGCGCCGCCGCCGCC
>CAYTJW010001249.1:0-1784 GCA_964438135.1 uncultured Thermoanaerobaculia bacterium | reverse complement strand
GGGACGGTGACGGCGACGCTGCGGCCGCCGCCCTGGCGGCGCACCGAGCCGGTGCCTTCCCAGCTCGCGACCTGGTTGACGCGGACGGCGCTGCCGGCGAGGCCGAGGGTCAGCTCCTCGGCGGTGGGGTTCGCGATCTCGAGCCGAACTCCCCGCCACGACGCCTCGAGGCGGGCCGCGACCTCGGCCCGGAGCTCGGCCGCGAGGTCCGGCCGCGCGGCCGCCAGGTCGCGCCCCTCGGCCGGGTCGGCCGCCAGGTCGTAGAGCTCGACCTGGCCCCGGACCGCGTCCCAGGCCGAGTGGTTGAAGAACAGCGTGGGCCTCCGGCCGCCGCCGGCCGAGTGCAGGCCGACGCCGTAGTGGCACGACGGCGCGAAGCTCCACAGGGCGCGCGGCGCGACCGCGGCGTCGCCGGCGAGGACCGGCCGCAGCGACCGGCCGTCCAGCCCCCCGGGCACGGGCAGGCCGGCGAGGTCGAGGAGGGTCGGCGCCACGTCGACCAGCCCGACCTGCCCCGGCCGGACGCCGGCCCGCACCAGCCGCGGCGGGCCCCCGACCACGAACGGCACCCGCAGCACGGGGTCGTAGAGGCAGAAGTGGTTGGCCAGCTGCTTCTCGCCCAGGGCCTCGCCGTGGTCCGAAACCACCGCCACGACCGTGCGGTCGGCGAGGCCGGCCGAGCGCAGCGCGTCGAGCAGGCGGCCGAGCTGCTCGTCGACCAGGGCGACGCTGCTGTCGTAGGCGTCGACTGCCCGGCCGACGTCCCCCCAGTCGAGGGCGGTGGGCGGGGCGGCGCCCGCGGCCGGCTGGAAGGCGAGCCGGCTGCGGGAGCGGAAGCCGTCCTCCTCGGCTGGCGCCGGCTCGGGGGTCAGGTAGGCCCCGCCCGGCCGCGGGATCGGGCCGCCGAGGAGGCGCTCGAGCTCGGGCTCGCGGTCGTGGTACGGGGCGTGCACCTCGTAGGTGTGGAGGAAGAGGAAGAAGGGGGCCTCGGCCTCGTCGCGGACGAACCGGATCGCCCGGTCGACGCCGTCGACCAGCTCCGCGCGCGAGTCGCTCCCGGTCCAGTAGTGGAAGCGGTCGAAGCCCTGGGCGAGGCCCCAGGTCGGGTGGAGGTACACCCCGCCGGTGACGGCGGCGGTGGCGTAGCCGGCCGCCCGCAGCCGCTCGGCCAGGGTCTCGAACGACGCCGCCATGCGGCCGTCCCAGTTGACGCCGTGGGTGAGCGCGTCGAGGCCGGTGAAGAGGGAGACGTGGGAGGGCTTGGTCCAGGGGGCGGGGGCGACCGCGTCCGCGAACACCGCCGCGGTCGCGGCCGCCCACCGGTCGAGGCGGGGGCTGGTCGGCCGGGGGTAGCCGTAGAGGGACAGGTGGTCGGCGCGGAGGGTGTCGACCGAGACCAGGATCAGGTTCAGGCGGGGGCCGGGCGCGGCCGGGGCGACCAGGCGCGGGTTGGCCCAGGCCACCAGGCGCTCGGCGCCGTCCCCGGCCCCTGCCGCGCTCGCGGACAGCTCGACGGAAGCTCGCCGGCGGCCGAGCCGGGAGAGGTCGACCTCGATCTCGGCCCAGGCGCTGTCGTCCGCCGCCGCCAGCTCGACCTCCTCGGCCAGCAGCACGGTGGAGGGGGAGAGCGGGTCGAGCACCCGGACGGTGCAGGACAAGGCGGGTCGCGGCCGGGGCAGCACGGTCACGGCGGCCCGCAGGCGCGCCCCGGCGGGGAGGTCGACCGGGAAGGCCGTCGCCGCCCCCAGCGCCACCACCCGCGCCGGCCGCGCGTCGCCGCCGGC
>CAYTJW010001248.1:0-1786 GCA_964438135.1 uncultured Thermoanaerobaculia bacterium | reverse complement strand
GCCGTCGCCCTGCTCGCCGGCCAGGACGGGGGCGCAGCTGACCGCGCCGCCCTCGCCGCGAGCCCGCGCTCGGCCCAGGTCCAGGCGCTGCTGGCCATGCCGCCGGCCGAGCGCCGCGCCCAGCTCAAGGCGCTGTCGCCGGAGGAGCGCCGCGGCCTCTGGTCCGAGCTGCGCGCGGCCCGGCGCGAGGGCCGCGTCTCCACGCCGGACGCCCGCTACCGCGACATGACGCCGCGGGTCATCAGCGTCTCCGAGAGCGCGGACAAGGCGGCGCGGGCGGTGGGGACGATCACCTACGACGGCGCCGGCGACAACCAGACCTTCGGCGGCGGCGCGATCATCGGCAACCGGTTCGACACCCACACCGGCATACCGGTCGTCGCCTCGGGCACGGTCTCGACCGTGCAGGCGGTCCTGGTGCAGGGCCCCGCCTTCACCCAGCTGACGTCGAACGCCGGCTTCGTCCTGCTCGGGCCGCAGACCGCCGGCGGCGCCCAGGCCATCTTCAGCAGCTGGGCCACCGCCACCGGCGCGACCGACACCGTCACCTTCGCCGGCATCGGCGCCCACTACACCGGGCCCAGCTTCCTGGTCCTGTTCGGCGACTACGCGAACGAGTACGTCCCGGTCTTCGGCACCGGCACGAACCTCGGCCAGGGCCACCACGGCCTGGTCGGCTACACCGGCGGGCAGTTCCCCGACATCACCGGGACCTACGACTTCGGCAACGCCCTCAACGGCTTCGTCCGGGCGACCGGCAACATCGTCCCCGTGGAGCTGATGCGCTTCGACGCCGAGTGAGGCGCGGGCTGCGTCGCGTGGGCCCCGGGTCGCGCCTCGTCCCGGCGGTCGGCCTGGCCCTGGCCGTGACCGGCCTCCCGGCCTGCCATCGCCAGCCGGCGGCACCGCTCCCGGCAGGTCCTCAGGCCGTGGTCGCCCGCCTCGGCAGCCTCGAGCTGACCGCAGCCGACGTCGACCGCCACATCCTCGCCCTGCCGGCGGCGGAGCGGCTGCGGGCCGGGGAGGACCTCGACGCCTGGCTCGCCGAGCAGGTCCGCGCGACGGCCGTCGCCCGCCGCCTCCGGGACGAGGCCGCGGCGCGCCACCTGGAGCGGGACGAGACGTTCCTCGACGCCCGCCGCGACGTCGAGCAGCAGCTCCTGCTCGAGCTGTGCCTCGACCGGCTGCGGCCCGACCTCGACCGGGTCGACGAGGCGGCGGTGCGGGCCGCCTACGACGCCCGCCCCGACGCCTGGGACGTGCCCGAGCGGCGGCTGGTCTCCCACCTCTTCCTCCGCACCGGGCCCGCGCGCCCGGCCTCGTCGGCGCGGGCCGAGGCCGCCGAGCTGCGGCAGCGGGTCCTGGGCGGCGAGAGCTTCGCCCGCGTCGCCGCCGAGCGCTCCGAGTCCGAGAGCCGCCACCGCGACGGGTCCCTGGGCTGGGTGCGGCGCGGCCAGCTGCCGGCCGGGTTCGAGGAGGTGGTCTTCGCTCTCGCGGCGGAGGTCCCGAGCGAGCCGGTGGCGACCCGGGACGGGGTCCACCTGTTCCACGTCGAGCAGGTGGCGCCCGGCCGCCGGGTCCCCCTCGAGGAGGTGGGGCCGGCCCTCCGCTCGCGCCTCGTCGCCGAGCGCCGGAGCGCCGCCCTGGCCGAGCTCGAGGCCGAGGTTGAGCCGCCGGCCGGGGCGCTGGTCTCGGACCGCGCCGGGCTCGACGCCGCCCTCCGCGACGGCGCGCCCGAGACCGTGGTCCTGTCCCTGGGCGACACCGTGCTGACCGTGGCCGACCT
>CAYTJW010001247.1:0-1791 GCA_964438135.1 uncultured Thermoanaerobaculia bacterium | reverse complement strand
GTCACGGCAGCCAGCTGGGCAGCGGTCGGCCCGACGCTCCTGCGGCGCGCGGTGAGGGCGGTGCTACCATTCGCGCCGGGGGAACGCGATGTGCGGCATCGTTGGTGTGATCTCGAGCGGCGGCCGTCGGGTGGTGTGCGACCTGGCGAACGGCGCTCACTTCCTCCAGCACCGGGGGCCTGCCTGCGCGGGCGTGTTCGTCTTCGACCCGGTGCGACGTGGGGCCTGCCTGGAGAAGGGCGAGGGCCTGGCCGACGACATCTTCAAGCACCTCGGCGACATCCCCGGTGACCTCGGCATCGCCCACACGCGCTACCGGACCCATGGCTCGGGCGGCGCGAGCAACGCCCAGCCCTTCTATGACCCGTACGCGGTCCTCGCCCTGGCCCACAACGGCCACGTCACCAACGTCAACCAGATCGCGGCCGAGCTGGCCGAGCGGGGGCAGGCCCTCGGCTCGGAGTGCGACGCGGAGGCGCTGCTGCGCGTGCTCGCGCTGTGGCGGGAGCACTGGCAGCGGGTCGACCCGGCGATGGGGGAGCGCGAGGCCCTGCTCGCCGCCGCCCGCGAGGTGCAGCAGCGGGTGACCGGCGCCTACTCGGTGGTGGCGGCGGTGCCGTCCGGCCTGCTCGCCTTCCGCGACCCGCACGGCTTCCGGCCCATGGTGCGCGGTCGCCGCGAGCGCGCCGGGGTCGCCTCCGTGATGGTCGCCTCCGAGACGCTGGCGCTGGAGCAGAACGGCTACGCCGTCGAGGGCGAGGTGCCGCACGGCGCGGCGCTGTTCGTCGACCGGCGGCTCGAGCTCGACGAGCGGCTGCTGGTCCAGCGGGACCCGCGGCCGTGCGCGTTCGAGCTGATCTACTTCGCCGACGTGGAGTCGGTGATGTTCGGCGACTCGATCCGTTCGTTCCGCTGGCGGGCGGGGCGCGCGCTCGCCCTCCACCTGCTCGAGACCGCGCCCGAGCTGGTGGCTCGCATCGACCTGGTGGTGCCGATCCCGCACAGCCCGATCCCGGGCGCCGAGGCCTTCGCCCAGAAGCTCGAGAAGGAGTGCAACGCCGCCGTCCTGCAGTACGCCACGCCGGTCTCCAAGTACCGTTACGGCGGCCGCATCTTCATGGAGGAGACGCAGGAGGCGCGCGACCAGGCGGCGATGCTCGACTTCCGGGTCGACGCCAGGGCGGTCGAGGGCAAGAACGTGTTCGTGGTCGACGACTCGATCGTCCGCGGCACCAACGCCGCCCGCATCGTCCGGGCGATGCGCGCGGCCGGCGCGAGCGCGGTGTTCCTCGGCACCCTCTGGCCGATGGTGATCGACTCCTGCTTCCAGGGCATCAACACCCCGACGCAAGGGGAGCTGATCGGCGCCCGCTTCAACGGCGACGCGGACGAGGTGCGCCAGGAGCTGGGCCTGGACGCTCTCTTCTACCTGCCGATCCCCTGGTTCGAGGAGCGGGTGCTGAAGCACGCGCCGGCCTGCATGGCCTGCGCCACCGGCCACCGGGCGGTGAAGTTCGTCTGCGCCGGCGGGGTGCTGCCCCCGGCGGGGTAGGGGCCGGGCGGGCGGTGCGCCCGGCAGCGGGTGGGAGCCGCCATCGGTCGAGGTCGAGGTCGAGGTCCAGGACCAGGTCCAGGTCCAGGTCCACGTCCACGTCCAGGTCCACGTCCACGTCCACGTCCACGTCGAGGTCCAGGTCGAGGTCCAGGTCCAGGACCAGGTCCAGGACCAGGTTCAGCACCAGGTCCAGGTCCAGGTTCAGGTGGGCGCGAGGGGCTGTGGGGGGGCGGCTG
>CAYTJW010001246.1:0-1792 GCA_964438135.1 uncultured Thermoanaerobaculia bacterium | reverse complement strand
AGGCCGGCGGCCACCGCGAGCGCGCCGCCGAGCTGCTCGGCATCTCGGTCCGCACGCTGTACAACCGGCTGCGGGAGTACGGGCTGAGGTAGCGGGCCGTCGACCCCCGCGCCTCGCCCGCGACGGCGCGGGGGTCGCGCCCGCTGGCACGCGGCCCTCACGTGCTGCCGACCGAGAGCGTGAGGCCATCCACGCGCCCGAAGTGCCGCCGATTGCGGGTGAGGAGGATCCCTCCGTGGTGGCGCACGATGCCGGCGATCAGGCTGTCGGCCATGCCGATGCCCTCGCCCTTCGCCTCGAGGTCCCGCCGCACGCGGGCAGCGTCGTCGGCCGCCGCCTGGTCGAGAGGGAGCGTGGGTAGCGCTTCCAGGAGGTCGAGCACCGCGGCCTGCTGGCGCACCGAACGGGCCCCGGCCATGAGCTCGAAGCGGCTGATCGCGGTCGTCCGCAGGTCGCCCCGCTCGAGCTCGAAAGCCACGCGCTCCGCCAGACCCTTGTGGGCGAGGAAGTCGATGAGGACGTCGGTGTCGGCGACGATCATCGCCAGTCCTCCCGCAGCGCCGCCACCCGGTTCCGCAAGTCCAGCTCCTCCTCTTCGCCCAGCGCTCCGATGAGGTTCAGGGCACGCTGTCGAGCGCTCTGCATCGCCGCCTCGTGCTCGAGGTACAGGGCCACCGCCTCGTCCACGATCCGGGAGAACCCCTTCTCCCCCCGCGCCCCCGCCAGCGCCAGGAGCCTGGCCCGGTGCTCGTCGCTAATCTCCACCGTGGTTCGCATGATCCCTCCGTCACGAATATGCATGCACATGCATGCCGTTGTCAAGGAGGCTGAGGAGGACATCCGCGGCGGCCCTTCGGGTCATGGCGAGAGCGTCGAGCACCGCGACGTCTCGGTCCGCACCGTCTCGAACCGGGTGCAGGAGGATGGGCTGAGGCAGCGGGGACAGCCGCGGCGACCTGCCAAGCCGGGGTGGGCCCGGACGAACGGGTCACCCGTTGATGGCGCAGCGGAATCCGTGTGCGTGGTCTCTCATGTCAGGCGACACAGAGAGACGGTAGGAGACGCGCAGGCTCCTGCTGTCGCCCCCTGCCGCCCAGGAGCAGCCCCGCATGACTCTGCGCGCCGACGCCCCCTTCGGCCTCGCCACCGCCTCTGACGGCGCCCCCTGGTAGTCCTCGAACCACGGGTCGTCGCACCATTCCCAGACGTTGCCGAGGATGTCCAGGAAGCCCCACGGGTTCGCCGGCCTGTCGCCCACCGGCCGGGTCGAGCCACCGGCGTTGGCGCCGTACCAGACCCGGCCGGGGTCGAGCTGCTCGCCCCACCAGTAGCGGGCCTCGGTCCCGGCCCGGGACGCGTGCTCCCACTCCGCCTCGCACGGCAGGCGACCGCCGACCCAGGCGCAGTAGGCCGCCGCCTCGTCCCAGCTGACGTTGACCACCGGGTGGTCCCGGTGCTGCCAACCGGGGTTCATGCCCGGCGCCCTGGGCATCGACCGGCCGGTCGCGTCGCAGAAGGCCTGGTACGCCGCCACCGTCAGCGGCGTGCGGCCCAGCCAGAGACCGCGTTCCAGCCGCACCGGGTGGCGCGGCTTCTCGTCGTCGAACGCCTCGTCGTCGCCCGGGCTCGCCCCCATCTCGAGCTCGCCCGGCGACACGAAGACGTACTCGAGGCCATGCTGCGGGTCGGTCCAGGTCGCGAGCGGCGCGGGGTCGACCGGGGGCGACTCGTCACGCGCCGGCGCCGGCGGCGCGACCTCGGCGGGCGGCCGCCGCGCCTCGCCTGCACCGTC
>CAYTJW010001245.1:0-1798 GCA_964438135.1 uncultured Thermoanaerobaculia bacterium | reverse complement strand
GGCCCACCGGCGGCGCTACACTCCGCCGGTGCGACGGCAGCGGAGCCCGCGGCAGGTGCGGACAGCGCTGGCCGCCGCGCTGCTGCTCGCCGGGGCGGGGTGGGCGCGGCCCCAGGCCCTGCCTGCGCAGCCGACCGCGACCGGGGAGCTCGACCTCGTCGCCCTGCTCCCCACCGCTGCGCTCGCGTCCCCCCGGCCCGACTCCCCGGCGGGAGCTCCCCGACCCGCCGCGCACCCGGCCACGGGCGACGGCGGGCCAGAGCTGGCGCTCCCCTTCGGCGCCCGGGTGACCTATGACCTCGACGCACCGCCGCTGGCCGAGCTGGTCGCCGCGGGGACCCGCTCGAGCGGCTCCGCGACCGGGCGCCTCGAGGTCTCCTGGCAGCCGGAGGGGGGCGACCGGCGGCTGCTCTGTGCGGACCTGGACGCCCTCGCCTCGCAGCGGGTCCGGCTGGGGAACCGCGACCGCCAGCGGGGCCGGCTCAGCCTCACGGCGACCGCGGCCGGGTTGGCCGACCCGGCCATCGCCGCCATGGTCGTGGTCGAGCCCCGGGTCGTCGCCGGCGCCCCGCCCACCGCAGGGGACGAGCCTCACCCCCGCTCGGCGCCGGCGGCAGCTCCCAACCTCATCGTCGTCCTCGTCGACGCGCTCCGCGCCGACCGGCTCGGCTGCTACGGCTCCGGTCGCGGCGCGACCCCGAACCTCGACCGGTTCGCGGCCGAGGCGGTGCTCTTCGCCAACGCCCAGGCCCAGGCGCCGCTGACCAACCCCGCGGTCGCCTCGATCTTCACCGGAGCGTGGCCGCAGCGCCACCGCGTCACCGACGTGGGGTCCAGGTTGCCGGGGAAGGCCAGGACGCTCGCCGAGGCGCTCTCAGCCGGCGGTGTCGCGACCGCCGCGGTGGTCGCCAACGGCAACGTCGACTCGAGCCACGGCTTCGCGCAGGGGTTCGACCACTTCAAGTACCTCCGCGACGTACGGGCGGGCGAGCTCCACGCCCGCGCCGGCGACGTCAACGAGGCGGCCCTCGACTGGCTCGACCGGGAGGCGCGCCGGCCTTTCTTCCTCTACCTGCACACCCTCGGGCCGCACAGCCCGTACCAGCCGCAGGAGGCGTTCCGCACCCGTTTCGCGGCCGGCGTCGCCGACTCCGAGCTCGGCTCGAACGCCTGGCAGAGGCGGCTCGAGCGGACCGGCGAGGTCCCCCCGGCGCACGCGGTCGCCGACCTCGACGCGCTCTACGACGCCGAGGTTGCCGAGAGCGACGCCGCGTTCGGGGAGCTCGTCACGGCCCTCGAGCGCCGCCGCCTCTATGACTCGAGTGTGATCGTCGTGCTCGCGGACCACGGCGAGGAGCTCTTCGACCACGGCGGCTTCGGCCACGGCCGGCACCTCCACGCCGAGGTGCTGGACATCCCGCTCCTGGTCCGGTTCCCCCACGGGCGGGGCGCTCGCCGGGTCGAGCAGGTGGTCGGCCAGGTCGACCTGATGCCGACCGTGCTCGACCTCTTCGGGCTCGCGCCCCCGGCCCCGACCGACGGGCGGAGCCTGCTGCCGCTGTGCGGTTCGGGCCCGCCGGCCGACTGGCAGGACCGGGGCGTCTCCCACCTCGACCGCCGGGGGCGGACCGGCGCGAGCCTGCTCGCCCCGCCGTGGAAGCTGATCCTCGAGACCGCGGACGGGCCAACCGTCCCCAGGCTCTTCGACCGTCGCGCCGACCGCCGCGAGCGGCACGACCTGGCGGCGGAGCGCCCGGAGGTGGTCGGCGCCCTGGCGGCAACCTTGCGGGCGCTCCTC
>CAYTJW010001244.1:0-1799 GCA_964438135.1 uncultured Thermoanaerobaculia bacterium | reverse complement strand
GCAGCCACACCGATTGCGCCCCCGAGTCCAGGTCCGCTCGCGCCTGCGCGACCGCCCCGTCAGGGTCGACCGCGCTCAGCGCCTGGCACGCCTCCCACCCGGTCGCGAGCGGCCGCCGGCCGCGCAGGAAGGGTGGCAGCCCCGGGTAACCGGGCTCGGGGACCCCGTCGTGGGCCGTGTACAGCGGCCCGACCGGGATCCCCTCGCGGGTCTTCGCGGTCAGCGAGGCGAGGGGCTTGCCGGCCAGGGTCTCGAGGGCGGCGGCCTGCCACGCGGCGAGGTCCGCGGGTGGGAAGTCGTCGGCGATCGCGAGCTCGGGGCTGCTCAGCGGGTGGGCATCAGGGCCAGTGCTCATCACCACCTCCGGGTCGGGGACCGGGCCGGGGCCGCCGCCCCGCCGGCCGCTCATCCTACCCCACCCCGGCCGCCGAACTCCACCCGGCGCCTTGCGCCGTGCGACAATCTCGGGGATGGAGCCGCCCACGCCCCACCTCGGCCTGGTTTCGGCGGTCGGTTTCGTCGTCTCCAGCATGGTCGGCGCCGGGGTCTTCCTCAGCGCCGGCTACATGGCCCAGGACCTCGGGCCGGGCGTCATCCTGCTCGCCTGGGCGGTCGGCGCCGCCCTCGCCCTGGCCGGGGCGGTCGCCTACGGCGAGGTGGCGCGCCAGGTGCCCGGCTCGGGCGGCGAGTACCGCTACCTGTCCGAGCTCTGGCACCCCTCGCTCGGCTTCGTCGCCGGCTGGACCTCGCTCCTGGTCGGTTTCTCCGCGCCGGTGGCGGTCGACGCCGTGGCCGCCGGGGCCTTCGCCCGCACCCTCGGCCTGGACCTCGACCCGCGCCTCACCGGCGTCGTGCTGGTCGTGGCCCTGACCGCGGTCCACGCCGCTGCCCTCGGCGGCTCCAAGTGGACCCAGCACGCCCTGCTCGGCGCCAGCGTGCTGCTCCTCGGCGGCTTCGTGGTCCTCGGCCTGGCCGCGGGCTCGTGGCAGTGGCCCGCCTGGCAGCCCCCAATCCCGACCGCGGGCTTCCCGCTCCGCCCCTTCATGGTGTCGCTGTTCTACGTCGCCTTCGCCTTCTCGGGCTGGAACGCGGCGGTCTACGCGGCCGAGGAGTTCCGCGACCCGCGCCGGACCGTGCCGCGGGCGATGCTGATCGGCTGCGCGGCGGTGGCCCTGCTGTACCTGCTGGTGAACTGGATCTTCGTCGCCAACCTCACCCCCGCGCGGGCGCTGGTCGTGACCGAGTACGAGTCGAGTCGGGTCACCCTCGGCCACCTCGTGGCCGCGGACCTCGCCGGGCCTGCCGGCGGCGCAGCGATGTCGCTGCTGGTCATGGTGGTGCTGGTCTGTGCCATGAGCGCGATGGTCTTCACCGGCCCCCGCATGTACGCCGCCATGGCCCGCGACGGCTACCTGCCGCGCTACTTCGCCGGCCGTCTCGGCCGGCCGCCGGTCGGATCGGTCCTGCTCCAGGGCGCGATCGCGCTGGTGCTCGTGGTCAGCCACACCCTGCAGCAGATCCTGCTCAACCTGGGCGCGATCCTGACCCTGTTCTCCGCCCTGACCGCCGCCGGCCTGTTCCGCCTCCGCCTGTGCCCGGCCTCGGGGCGGTCGCGGCCGCCGGCCGGGGTCTTGACCGCCGCCGCGGTCTATGTCCTGTCGGCGGCGTGGCTGCTGCTCTACGGCTTCGGCCGCTCGCCCGGCCTGCTGCTGTGGGTCGGGGCGGTCACCGGCGCCGGCTCGTTCGCCTACCTCCTGTCGCGCCGCGGCGCAGTCGCGCCTGGCTCCGGCGCGGGTCGG
>CAYTJW010001243.1:0-1800 GCA_964438135.1 uncultured Thermoanaerobaculia bacterium | reverse complement strand
GCCGCCCTCGCCGCCGGGGTGTACGTGGGTCACCGGCTGCTGGCGACCGAGGGGCCGGCGCCGGCGCTGCCGTCGCCGCTCGCCAACCTCGCGCCGGCCGAGGTCGAGGTCGTGCTCGGCGACGACCTGGCGCGCCTCAGGACGGTGGTCGCGGGCCTCGATTCGCTCGAGGAGCGGATGGCGGCCGACCACCGGGACGCGCTGGCCGCGCGGGCGCGCGAGGGGCGCGAGCTGCCCCTGCCGGCCGAGGACGACGACCTGCGCTGGGGCTTCGTCACCTGGCTGTCCTACCGCACCGCCCTGCTGCGGCTGGTGACCACCTACGCGGGCTTCGAGGCGGTCCGCGACCCGGTC
Source organism: uncultured Thermoanaerobaculia bacterium (assembly GCA_964438135.1). Taxonomy (GTDB): domain Bacteria; phylum Acidobacteriota; class Thermoanaerobaculia; order Thermoanaerobaculales; family Sulfomarinibacteraceae; genus CAYTJW01. The sequence goes on along the minus strand of CAYTJW010001243.1, from coordinate 1,446 downwards.
GCCCGGGCCCGCTGCTTCACCCTCGCCTGCGCCGCCTCGCTCGAGGCCCAGCGCTCCGCGCGGGCCCTGGTCGGGCGCTGGGGGTCGCTCGCGCGCGAGCGCCGCACCCTCAACCAGGCCGAGCCGGGGTGGGGCCTGCCGGCGGGGATGCTCGACCGGGTGGCGGAGAGCGCGACGTCGCCGCGCCAGGCCGAGGTCGCGGCCGAGATGGCGACCTACTTCGCGGACCACGCTGCGGCCTGGCGGCGGGACGGGGTCTGGCCGGCGGCGACCATGGACTGGCTCGAGCAGGTGGTGGCCGAGGCCCGGCCGGCCCTGCTCGAGGGGGCCGGCGACCGGCAGCGGCGCTGGGGGCGGCTGGTGCTCGAGCGGGTCCGCAGCGACGCCTACTCGCCGATCTACGCCCTCCAGTCGAGCGTCGCCACCTGGATCGGCGACACCCGCATCGTCGCGCGGCCGCCCCTGATCCGCCCGGCCGACCTGGCCGCGGTGCGGCGGCGCCTCGAGCCGGGCGACATCCTCCTCGAGCGCCGCAGCTGGTACGCCTCCAACGCCTTCCTGCCCGGCTTCTGGCCGCACGCCGCGCTCTACGTCGGCACCGTCGCCGACCTCGAGCGCCTCGGCCTCGCCGCCGAGCCCGAGGTCGCCCGTCGCCTCGACCGGTTCCGGGCGCCGGCGGCCGACGGCCACCCCCTGACCGTGCTCGAGGCGGTGTCGGAGGGGGTGGTGTTCAACTCCCTCGAGCACTCCCTGGCCGCCGACTACGCGGCCGCCCTCCGCCCCCGCCTGCCGCCCGAGCAGAAGGCCCGGGCCATTGCCACCGCCTTCCGCCACCAGGGCAAACCCTACGACTTCGAGTTCGACTTCTCCACCGCCGACCGGCTGGTCTGCACCGAGCTGGTCTACCGCTCCTACGCCGGGTCGCTGCGCCTCGAGCTGGTGCCGGTGATGGGCCGCCCGACCCTGCCGGCGATCGAGATCGTCCGCACCTTCGCGCGCGAGCGGGGGACGCCCGGGCAGCAGCTCGACCTGGTCTTCTTCCTCGACGGCGACCCGCTCCTCGGCGGCGCGGTGGAGAAGGGGGCGGAGGAGCTCTGCGCCTCGGCCGAGCGGCCGCGCGAGTTCAACGAGTAGCGGCCCGCGACCGGGCCGGCCCGACCCGGTGAAACGCGGCCTGGCGCTCGCCGCAGTCGGCGCAGCTCCCGACCGGTCGCCCGCGGCGCAGCCCGTCGCAGATCCGGGCCAGCCCGGGCGAGGCGAGCAGGGCCGCGAGGTCGTCCGGCGGGGTGGCGCCGATCGGCTGCTCCTGCCAGAACGGGCAGGGGAGCACGGTGCCGTTCGGTCGCACCAGGAAGGTGAAGCCGGGGTAGCGGCAGCCCTGCCGCCGCTCGCGGGCGGCGTGGCGGCGGAGCTCGGGGCGGTCGAGCCCGGCGCGCAGCAGCCACA
>CAYTJW010001242.1:0-1801 GCA_964438135.1 uncultured Thermoanaerobaculia bacterium | reverse complement strand
CCAGGGCTGCCCCGTCCGTGGCGAAGAACCTCGCCGTCACCTCCACCTCGGTCGGAGTGGGGTTCACGAGGCCGAGGTTCGACCGGTAGGCGCCGTCCTCCACCAGGCCGGGCAGGTCCGCCGTCTCCCCGGCGGCGAACGCCTCCGCCGCGGGGACGCCGGCGACGAGCTGCCCGTACGTCCCGGCGCCGGTGTCGTTGTAAGTCCGCGAGGCCACCACCAGCGGCCGGTCCGCGGCGATCTCGAGCGCCGCCGCCCCGCCGTCCAGGCCGAACAGGCCGGCGAGCACGTCCTCCTCCACGCCCAGCTCGCCCGGGGCGAGCACCAGGGTCCGCTGCGCCGGCCTCGGGTTCGCCTGGTCCCGCAGCCACAGCGACACCTGCGCCGTCGCGGGCTCCGGGCCCGGGTTCAACACCCTCACGTCGCTCCGCCAGTTGGTCTGCGCCGACCCGGTCAGCCTGGCCGTCGCCGCCACCACCGTGGCGAACCTCGCCTCGGCGCAGCCGACCAGGGTCAGGCCGCGGTCGCCGCTGGCCACGTAGGCGTCGCCGCGCGCCACGGCAACCCCGTACGCCCCCGGCTCGGGAATCGGGTAGGAGCCGACCTCGACCGGCGCCGAGGGGTCGGAGACGTCGACGACCCAGAGCCCTGGGGGGTACTGGTTCGCCAGGTAGGCGAAGCTGCCCACCACGACGACGTCCCGGACCAACCGGAGCGGGCTGGGGGGGAGAGACCCGACCTCCACCGGTGCGGAGGGCGCCGACACGTCGATCACCTTCAGGCCGTCACCTGCCAGGTAGGCGTAGCCACCTGCCACGGCGACCGCGTCGGGGTACCTCGCAGTGAGCGCGGCGACCTCGACCGGCGCGGCCGGGTCGGAGACGTCGACCACCCGCAGACCGCTGGAGTTGTCGGCCACGTAGGCGTGGGCGCCAGCCACCGCGATGTCGCACGCCAGGCCAGCGAGCGGACAGGCGCCGACCTGGACCGGGCTCGACGGGGTCGAGACGTCCACCACCCGCACGCCGTGCGAGCCGACGGCCAGGTACGCGTAGCTCCCCGCGACGGCGACGGCGTACGTCTCCCCCATCGGCATCTCGCACAGGCCGGCGCCCACCGGCGTCGCGGGGTCCGAGACGTCGACCACCCGCAGGCCCGCGAGGCCGTCCGCCACGTAGAGGGTCGTGCCCTCCACCGCCATCCCGAGCACGCCTCCCCGGCCGGTGTCGAGGAAGCCGACCTCGACCGGCGCGGAGCGGGTCGAGACGTCGACGAGGCCGACGCCGCCCTGGGGGAACCCGACGTAGGCGTAGGCGCCGTCAGCGGCGATCCCGACGGCGTCGCCCCAGGTCCGGACCAGGCCGGTCGCGACCGGGGCGGAGGGGTCGGAGACGTCGAACAGGCGCAGACCGCGGTCGACCGCCGCGCAGGCGCGGTCGCCGTCGACGGCGACGCCGAGCACCCTGTCTCCCCCGATCCCCGACGCGTACCCGCTGCGGACCGGCGCCAGGGGGTCGGAGAGGTCGCACACCCACAGGCCGGAGGAATCCACGACGTAGGCTTGACCACCGGCCACCGCCACGCGGTCGGCCGACAACCAGTCGACGACGCCCGCCTCGACCGGCGCGGCGGGTCGCGAGACGTCGACCACCCGCAGGGTGAAGTAGCCCGCGACGTAGGCGGCGGTCCCCCAGACGGCGACGTCGGTCGCCTCGTCGGGCGTCGCCAGGAAGCCGACCACGAAGGTAGCCGACGGGTCGGAGACGTCGACCACGTGCAGGCCGGCGCGGCCCGCGACGCA
>CAYTJW010001241.1:0-1802 GCA_964438135.1 uncultured Thermoanaerobaculia bacterium | reverse complement strand
GCCCTGGGGATCGCCGGGCCCCCGGCCAGCGCCGCGGGTCAGCCCCCGCCGCCGCAGGGCCACCACGAGGTGCCCGACGACCCGTTCGTGCCGGTGGCGGCGGCAGCGCGCCGCACCGGCCCGGCCGGGCGGGTGGTCCAGGGCCCGCACACCAGCGTCCAGGTCAACGTCGACCCGGCCGGGAGCAACATCCTCGGCGACGCGGCCAACGAGCCGTCGCTGGCGGTGCAGCTCACCAACCGCACCCGCATCGCCGCGGGCTGGCGCCAGTTCGACGCCGTCGCGTCGAACTTCCGCCAGGCCGGGGTGGGGTTCTCGACCGACGAGGGACGGAGCTGGTCCTTCCCCGGCTCCCTCGACGCCGGCACCTTCGCCTCCGACCCGGTGCTCGAGGCGGGCGCCGACGGCTCGATCTACTACGACAGCCTGCGGACGGGGCCGTGGCTGACGGAGGTCATCACGTCGACCGACGGCGGCGCCACCTTCGACGACGGGTTCTACGCCTACGGTGGCGACAAGCAGTGGCTGGCGGTCGACACCACCCAGGGGCCCGGTCGCGGCCACCTCTACCAGGCGTGGGACTACGCCGGCTGCTGCGGCGACGACTGGGCCAACCGCGCCACCGCCGGCCCGGCGAGCTTCGAGTACCCGGTGACGATCCCGGACTTCCCCTACTGGGGCGTCAACGTGGTCGGGCCGGACGGCACCCTCTACCTCGCCGGCGCCAGCTCCAGCGCGACCGGCTACAGCGTCGCGCGCTCCTCGACCGGCCGGCAGGCGGGCGCGCCGTTCGCCTTCGACGGCGCCGCCGCGGTCGACCTCGGCGGCTTCACCCAGGTCTCCCTCGACCCCAGCCCCAACCCCGGGGGCCTGCTGGGCCAGGTCTGGACCGGGGTGGACCACTCCGTCGGGCCGACCCGGGGCTTCGTGTACGTGCTGGCCTCGGTCGACCCTCCGGGCGACGACCCGATGGACGTCCACCTGGTCCGCTCCACCGACGGCGGTCTGACCTTCGGCGCGCCGGTGCGAGTCAACGACGACCCGGCCGGCACCGGCGCCTGGCAGTGGTTCGGGACCCTGGCGGTGGCGCCCAACGGCCGCCTCGACGCGGTCTGGAACGACACCCGCAACCACCCCGGCACCTACCTGTCCGAGCTCTACCACTCCTCCTCGACCGACGGGGGCTCAAGCTGGTCGGCCAACGAGCAGCTGTCGCCGCCGTTCGACCCCCACCTCGGCTGGCCCAACCAGAACAAGCTCGGCGACTACTACGACATGGTTTCGGACTCGGTCGGCGCGCACGTGATCTACGCCGCCACGTTCAACGGCGAGCAGGACGTCTACTACCTGCGTCTCGGCGACTGGGACTGCAACGACAACGGCGTCGGGGACTCGACCGACATCGCCACCGGCGGCGCTCAGGACCTCGACGCCGACGGCATCCCGGACGAGTGCACCGCCGACCGTGACGGCGACCTGGTGGTCGACCCGCTCGACAACTGCCCCGACCGGTACAACCCGGACCAGCTCGACGGTGACGGCGACGGCGCGGGCGACCCCTGTGACGACTCCGTGTTCGCGGACGGCTTCGAGGCCGGCGGCACGGCCGCCTGGTCGGCGACGGCGCCGTAGGCGCGCCGGCCGCACCTGCCTTGGGTCGGGAGGGAAGTGTGGACGAGCCGACGCCGCGACTGCTGGCGGGCGACCTGGTGCTCCTCACCGACGACGAGCTGCCGGTCGGGCTGCTGGAGCTGGCGGCCGACGGGCGGGTGCGCCGCGCCAACCGGGCCGCGCGCGAGCTG
>CAYTJW010001240.1:0-1804 GCA_964438135.1 uncultured Thermoanaerobaculia bacterium | reverse complement strand
CTGAGGCCGCATGGGGGGCGGCGGCGGTGGTCGTTCGGGGCCGGGTCGGCTGGCGAGGGCCGCCTCCCGTCTCCTCGGTCGCCTGCGCCAGGGCGCGGCCGGCCGCTCGGGCCAGCGGGGCGCCGACCGGACGGGGGCGACCTGGGGCAGCCCCGACACCCAGTGGCGGCCCGGCGGCGGGCTCCACTGGATGGAGCTCGAGGCGGTGCGGCGGCGGGTCAACCGGAAGATCTCCGGCGACCCGGCGCGGGACGGCTACCAGCTCTTCCTCGACGTGCTGGCAGGTCACGGCGTGCCTCTGCCGCTCGACCGCGCTCTCACCCTCGGCTGCGGCTTCGGCGAGCTGGAGCGGGGTCTGGCGCAGTACGGCTTCTGTCGCCAGCACGTCGCCTACGACCTGTCCGAGGCGGCCATCCGCCACGCCCGCGAGGCTGCAGCCGCCGCCGGCCTCGACCACGTCAGCTACGAGGTGCGGGACCTGGACCGCCCCGAGCTGCCGCGGGCGGCCTTCGACGCCGTGCTCGGCGTCCAGTCGATCCACCACCTGCGCAACCTCGAGGGGGTGTTGGACGCGGTCCGGGAGGCACTGCGGCCGGGCGGCTTCTTCGTCCTCGACGAGTACGTCGGCCCGCGTCGCCTGCAGTGGACCGAGCGCCAGGTCGGGGTCGTCGACGCCCTGCTCGGCATGATGCCCGCGGAGCTGCGGGTCGGCCACGACGGCCGGCTCAAGACCCGCCTCCGCCGTCACTCGCTGCGCGAGATGGACCGGGTCGACCCGTCCGAGGCGATCCGTTCCGACGAGATCCTCCCGCTGCTGGCGAAGCGCTTCTCCATCGTCGAGCGGAGGGACTACGGGGGGACGGTGCTCCACCCCCTGCTGGACGGGATCGCCGGCAACTTCGCCGGCCCCCACCCGGCGGCGGGGACCCTGCTCGGCATGCTGTTCGACGTGGAGGACGCCCTGCTCGCGGCCGGCGTGCTCGCGAGTGACTTCGTCTTCGTCGTGGCGCGGCGAGACTGAGCCGCGCCCGCCCCGCCTCGGTCCGCGGGCTCCGGCTCGCGCCGGGCGAGGGCGTCGTCGACGGACCGGCCGGGCTCGCTGCTGCCGAAGACGAGACCCAGCTGCCTCCGGGCGACCTCGTGGAGGAGAGCCGAGAAGCCCGACCGGACGAAGCAGACCAGGATCGGCAGGGGGCCTCGAGTCACAGCAGGCTCTCCGGAGCGCGATTCGGTCTCGTGGACATCGCCAGCTCCCGGGGTACAATCGCGGCCAGCCATGTCGACGAGCGGTCGCCGCGCACCCGCCGGTCGCCGCGCCCTGCTGCTGGCGCTGGCCGGTCTGACCGCTGGCGGGTGCGTCTCGGGCGGCGCGTCTCCCCCGGTCGCCGCCCCGCGCCCGCTCGGCGAGGCGCCGATGTGCGAGGCGTCGGCGGCGGTGGTCTCGCCCTGGGACCCCGACCTGGTCCTGGTCGGTGACGACGACGCGAGCGACGTCCTGTTCGCCTTCCGCCGCGACCGCCACGGCTGGCTGGTCGGGATGCGGGCGCTCGAGCTGCCGGGCGGCCGCCACCCGGCCGACATCGAGGCGCTGGCCGCGGTCGGGGACGAGGTGCTGGTGGTCGGCTCGCACAGCCGCACCGGCCGGTGCGAACGGGCGCCGGCGCGGGAGCGGGTCGAGGTGGTGGCGTGGGACCGGCAGCGCGGCCGGCTGCGACCGTTGCGACGGTTCGACGGAGGCGCCGGGTGGGAGGGTCTGCCGGCCACCCCCGAGGCCTGCCTGGCGCGGCTCTTCGTCGTCCCGCCG
>CAYTJW010001239.1:0-1806 GCA_964438135.1 uncultured Thermoanaerobaculia bacterium | reverse complement strand
CGAGGTGGGGCGGGTCGGTGATCAGCGCCTCGCGGCCGCCGGCCTCGAGGAAGGCGATGACCGCCTCGATCTTGGGCCTCATGCTGCCAGGGGCGAAGTGGCCCTCCTCGAGGTAGCGCTTGCAGTCAGCCAGCGTCACCGTGTCGAGGCACCGCTGGTCGGGCTGGCGGTAGTTGACGCAGACCTTCTCGACCGCGGTCGAGATGACCAGCACGTCCGCCCCGAGCTCGCGGGCGAGGAGGCTGGTGGCGTGGTCCTTGTCGATCACCGCCGCCGCGCCGCGGAGGAAGCCCTGCTCGTCCTCGACCACCGGGATGCCGCCGCCGCCCACCGCCACCACCATCATGTCGGCCGCGAGCAGCGTCTTGACCGCCTCGAGCTCGAGGATCTTCCGCGGCCGGGGCGAGGCCACCACCCGCCGCCAGCCGCGGCCGGCGTCCTCGACCACGTCCCAGCCGTCCCGGTCGCGGTGCTCCGCCGCCAGCTCCTGGCTCATGAACGACCCGATCGGCTTGGTCGGCTTCGCGAACGACGGGTCGTCCCGGTCGACCAGCACCCGCGTGACCACGGTCACCACGGTCGGCGGGCTCGGCCAGCCCCGGGTCTCGTTGCCCATCGCCTGCTGGATCTGGTAGCCGATCGCCCCCTGGGTGTCGGCGCCGCACGAGTCGAGCGGCACCTCGTGCAGCTCGGCGCGCGCCAGCTCGCTGCGGCGGAGGATGAAGCCGACCTGGGGGCCGTTGCCGTGGGTGACGACCACGCGGTAGCCCATCTCGAGGATGCCGGCGATGTTCCGGCAGGTCTCGACGACCGCCGCGTACTGGTCCGGCACGGTCTTCCGGGTCTCGTCGAGGATGAGGGAGTTGCCGCCCACGGCGATGATGGCCAGAGGCTTCTCGACCATGGCCTCGCACCCCTCCCGTTCCGCCCCGGGCTCGGGCCGGGGTCCCCGGCCCGCCGGGTCGAGTGTACCACCGCCCTCGTCGCCGCCGGGCGCGCCACGGCCAGTCGGGAGGCTGCCGGCGACCTCAGGGGGAGGCCGCCGACCAGCCGTCCGTGCCGCCGCTTTCGATGCCGTCGGCGAAGAGGGGCAGGGGGTAGTCGCCGCCGCCGAAGGCCCAGGTCTCGGCCGAGTAGCTGCCACCGTCCCAGCCCCCGAAGAGCACGACCACGCCGCCGAGGCCTCCCTCGGCCAGCGCGTGGCCGTCGCGGGCCCCGGGCGCCACGGCGTTGGCGTCCGGCGTCCAGGCGTCGGCGGACAGGTCCTAGACCCAGCTCTCGTCGTCGACGGCCGTGTCGTAACCGCCGAACAGCAGCGCCCGGTCGTCGCCCGCGGCGGCCATGGCGTGGCCGTTCCGGGCCGGCGGGGGACCGCCGCTCGGGCCGAGCAGGGTCCAGTCGTCGGCGCTGCCGAAGGCGACGGCGGCACCGGCCACGTGCAGCACCACGACCACCGCGAGCCGAGCGTTCATGAACCGGACCTCCTGCGCCGCCCGACCGCCCGGGTCGCACGGCACGATCGCGCCCTCGCAACCGACCGTCATGCTCGTCGCCGGCACCAGGAGCGCCGACCACGCGCGGCCTCGCCCCGGCCGCCGGTGCCCTGAGCAAGCCGGCGACGCGACTCGCACGCCGCTCAGGCCCGTGGCCGGCGCGGCGACGCCGGCCTACGTTGCGCCGGGAGGCGACCCACGACCGGAGCCGAGCCGTCCCGAACGGACCTCCGCGCCGCGCTGCGCGGGCTGCCGAAGGCGGAGCTCCACCTCCACCTCGAGGGCTCGGTGCGGCCGCGCACGCGGGTCGAGA
>CAYTJW010001238.1:0-1807 GCA_964438135.1 uncultured Thermoanaerobaculia bacterium | reverse complement strand
CGCGAGCCACAGGGCGGTCCGCGCCCCCGGTGTCGCGCCGCCGAACGGCAGCGGCGCCCACACCACCAGGAGAGCCAACAGCGCGGCGAGCGCGTCGCCCAGCCGCCCCTCGGGGTCGGCCGGGGCGCGGGCCTGGTCGCGGGAGGAAGGTGCCTCGTGAGCCATCAGCGTCGTCCTCGGGCTGCACGGCCGCAGTCTCGTGCGCAGTCCCCGGTCGCCCGACCCCGCGGGGTGCGCGCCCATCCCCGATTCACCGCTCGCGTCGCGCTGCTCATCGTCGCTGTGGCCATGCCGGCCTGGGCACAGTATACCCAGTACACGCCACCCGGTAGCCTGCCGTTCCCCGACGTGCCGACCCGCGAGCGCCTCGAGCAGGCCCGCTCCGAGGCGCGCTGGCACCTCGGCGGCCTGCGCCTCGAGCCGTGGCTCGCGCTGCACGACGTCGGCTGGGTCGACAACGTCTTCGCCACCTCGGGGGAACCGACCTCGGACTACACCGCCACCGCCGGCGCCGGCGTGCGCGGCTACACCGGCGTCGGGCCGAAGACGGTCCTCGCCCTCCACGCCCTGCCCGAGTACGTCTGGTGGCAGGAGCTGGAGGAGCGGCGGGCGTGGAACGGCCGCTACGGCGCCGGCCTGTTCGGCTACTTCAACCACGTCGAGCTGCAGCTCTCGGCCACCACCGCCCGCCAGGCCCAGTACCTGAGCTCGGAGGTCGAGCAGCCGGTCAACGTCCGCACCGACCGCGGCTTCGGCCTCGCCGAGCTGCGCCTGTCCGGCCACCTGGGGCTGTTCGCCTCGGCCGAGGGGCTGCGCTACCGTTACCGCGAGGAGGACGTGTCCGGCCCGGCCGGCGAGCTGCTGCTCGGCCTCGACCGCGACGAGGCGCGCCTGCGCGGCGGGGTCCGCTTCGCGGTCGGCCGCGGCCTGTCGGTCGGCCTCGGCGTCGAGCAGGCCGAGGTCGACTTCGCCCGCCCCGACAACGACTGCTCGAGCTCCGGCACCTCGCCGCTGGTCGAGCTGCGGTGGGCGCGGCCGGGCTTGAGCCTGTCCGTGCTCGCCCTCGCCGCCGACCTCGAGCCCGAGCCCGGCTCCCGGTTCCTCCCCTTCGACGACCCCCTCGGCCGCGCCGAGCTGCGCTGGAAGCCGAAGGGCAAGGTCGAGTGGCAGCTGTACGGCTCGAGCAACCTGGTCTACTCCCTGAGCCAGGCGAGCCCCTACTACACCGAGCAGCGCCTGGGCCTCGGCGCGTCGATCCCGTTCGGCTGGCGGTCGAGCGTGCGCCTGTACGCCGAGGACGGCGCCAACGACTACCCCGGCGACGCCGCCAGCCTCGACAGCGACGTCGTCGTCTGGGGCGCCACCGCCTCGTTCGTGGTGTACAAGAGGCTGGTGCTCACGGTCGGCGCGTCGCAGTCGCGGTACGAGTACGCCGACGGCCGCTCGAGCGACGTGACCCGGGTCCAGACCGGCATCGGCATCGGCGGCGCCGGCGGGGAGTGGTGGTGATGGCCGCCCGCCGCCCGCCCCGCCGCCCCACCGCCCCGCGCTGGCCCTCTCCCCCTGTCATCCCGAGGAGCCGGCCCCGGGCCGGCGACGCGGGATCCCTGCCGGCGGTGGAGCACGCCCCGATGGCCCGCGCCGTGCCCGCTGCGACGGCGACGGTTCCCCGCGAGGGATCCCTCGTCGCCCCTGCGGGGCTCCTCGGGATGACAGGCGCCCCCGGCTTCCTCGCGCCCCTGACCGCCGCCGCCGGGGCGGCGGGCCTGGAGGCCCGCGGTCCGAGAACGGGGTCGAGGAGACGGGG
>CAYTJW010001237.1:0-1811 GCA_964438135.1 uncultured Thermoanaerobaculia bacterium | reverse complement strand
CAACCCTATCGGCCGCGAGCCGTCACCGGGGGGTAGGTCAGGAGGTCTGGAATCGGGGCCCGCGCCGGAGCGCCCGGCCGGCCGCGGAGACGGAGCCACCCCATGAGCCACGCGCCCGCGCCAGAGACACCCAAGAGCCCCCTGCGCGAGATCAGCCAGCCCTTCGTCGACCTGTTCCGCTCGCCGCGCGCCCTGTGGGGCGTGAACGGCGCCTACCTGATCGAGGGGATGTGCTACTTCGGGGTCCTCGGCTACCTCGCCATGCACTTCTCCGACCTGGTCTTCAAGGGGGTGCCCAACAACGACGTCCACTCCCACCACATGGTCATGGTGCTCACCGCCGGGATCACCATCGCCATGTTCTTCCTCGGCACCGTGGCCGACAGGTTCGGCGTCCGGCGGGCCCTGATCTGGGCCTTCCTGTGCATGATCGCGGGCCGCGCCCTGATGGCCGGCGCGCCGACGGCCGGGCTCGCCGGCGGCCTCTGGTCGCCCCTCCACCTGGCCACCATGGCCGGCATCCTGCTGGTCGTCATCGGCTACGGCATGTACCAGCCCGGCGCCTACGCCGCCGTGCGCCAGTTCACCAACCCCAGGACCGCCAGCATGGCCTACGCCATGCTCTACGCCCTGATGAACCTGGGCGGCTACCTGCCGACCTACGCGTTCCTGCTCCGCGACGACGACTGGCTGGGGTTCGGCATCGTCGGCGTGTACTGGTTCTACACCGCCATGACCGTGGTGTCGCTGGTCCTGACCGTGGTCCTGCTGACCCGCAAGACGGTCGACACCGCCACCGAGACCGCCAGGGCCGAGACCGCGGCGATCAAGGCCCAGGAGGCCGCGGCCACGCCGGCCGACCCGGCGGCGCCGCCGGCCGCTGCGGTCGACCCGGGCGGCCAGCGCGAGACCGTGCCCCTGCACATGTGGGGCGTGCTGGCGGTGGTGGTGGCGTGCGCCGCCTCGCTGCTGCACGGGCCGACGCGGGTCGTGGTGCTGGCCGTCCTGGCGGCCATGCTGGCCGCCGTGGCGATGGTCCGCCCGGTCCGCCTGTGGCTCGCCAACCACCCCTTCGCCGACCTCAAGTTCTTCTTCTTCATCTTCGCCCTGATCCCGGTGCAGACCCTGTTCACCTACAACTGGCTGATCCTCCCCCAGTACATCAACCGTTCCTTCGAGGGCTGGATCGGCAAGTACTTCGAGGTCGCATCCAACTTCAACCCGCTGCTGGTCTTCATCCTCGTCCCGATCGTCACCGCCCTGCTCTACCGGGCGAAGGTCTACAACCAGATGATCGTCGGCACCGCGGTCATGGCCGCGCCGGCGTTCCTCCTCGCCATCGGCCCGACCTGGTACACCCTGCTCGCCTACCTCCTGATCATGACCCTGGGCGAGGCGATGTGGCAGCCGCGCTTCCTGCAGTACGCGGCCGAGATCGCGCCGCCGGGCCGCACCGGCATCTACATGGGCGTGGCCCAGTTCCCGTGGTTCCTGACCAAGATGCTGGTGCCGCTCTACTCGGGCTGGGCCATCCAGCGTTACTGCCCGGCCGACGGCCCCCAGGACACCCAGACCATGTGGGTCATCTTCGGCTGCATCGCGATCTGCTCGCCGATCCTGCTGCTGCTGGCCAAGGGGTGGCTCGGCAAGGACTTCAAGACCAGCTCGGCCGCTTGAGGCAGGGCCCAGAGGGTGTTGACAGCGCCGCGCCGGGCTGCTAGATTCTCGCTCCCCGGCGAGGCCGGGTCCGCAGCGACGCGGGAGTAACTCAGTGGTAGAGTGCAACCTTGCCAAGGTTGACGTCGCGGGTT
>CAYTJW010001236.1:0-1813 GCA_964438135.1 uncultured Thermoanaerobaculia bacterium | reverse complement strand
AGTAGTCACCCACCCACGGCGACCCCAGCGGCGCCGCCGGGGCGGCGCCGCTTCGCGTTGGGGGGCAGGGGAGACCGTTGCCCGGGCCGGGCACCAGGCGGGCCGCGCGCGGCCCGCCGACCGCCGACACCGTCACGACGACGGCACCGAGGTGCCGGCGCGCGCTCGGAACGCTGTCCGCGCTCGCCCGGAATCGTGTCCCGGGTGCAGCGGGCTCAGCACGTGGTACGCTCGACTGGACTGAAGAGCCAACCTCAACCCTCCGCAGGGGGATTGGCGGCAGCGTCGACGCCGGGAGGCGGGCATGGCCGACACCTACCGCTGCTTCGCGTCTCACCTCCTCTTCAAGGAGATCGTCGCCGACGAGCTGGGGCACCTGTACCGGGCCGGCGAGCTCGACCGCACCGGGGTCAGGCGCACCGTCTGGTTGCGCGTCTTCGACCGCCCCGGGGTGCCGGCGGCCGACCTCGCGGCCCGGGCCGAGCTTGCCAACGGGGTGGGCGAGGCCCTCCAGGCGGCGAACGTCGTCGCCGGCCCCCGACTGGTCGTCGACGGCGGCGTCGCGGCCCTGGCGTGGCGTTTCGTCCCGGCGCAGCCGCTGAGCCTGGTCCTGCGCAAGGTCCGCGAGGAGGGCTTCCCCGTCCCGCTCGACAACGCCCTCCTCATCCTGGAGAAGCTGTCCCTCGGCCTGGCGGCGGCGCTGGCGGTCGAGGTCGGCGGCGTGCCGCTGGTGCACGGCTTCCTCCACCCCGGCCTGATCCTGGTCAGCCACGACGGCGAGGCGCAGATCGCCGGGTTCGGGGTCGCCGATCAGCTGCTCGGGCTGCTCGACGACGCGGCGGCGGCGCCAGCCGTGCAGCCCTACCTCGCGCCCGAGGTGCTCGTGGCCCGCACCGCCAGCCGCCGGGGCGACGTCTACTCGCTCGGCGCCATCCTCTTCGAGCTCCTCACCGGTGGACCCCTGCCGGATTCGCCCCAGGCCCGCTCGAGCGCCCTCGACGCGGCGCGGCTGGCGTACGACGAGCAGCCGCTGCCGGCGGACATCAGGGCCCTGCTGCACAAGGCGCTGGCCACCCGCCCGGAGGAGCGGTTCAGCTCCGCCGCCGAGCTCAAGAACGAGCTCGACAAGTTCCTCTACGGCGGCGCCTACAGCCCCACCACCTTCAACCTCGCCCTGTTCATGGACCGCCTGTTCCGGGCCGAGATCGAGGTCGAGGAGAGGGAGAGACCGGCCGAGGCGGCGGTGGACGTGGAGCCGGACCTGCGGCCCGAGCCCGCGGCCGAGGCGGTCGAGGCGGTGCCGGACGCCGCCGGGCGGAGTCGCGGCGTGGGGATGTGGGTCGCCGTCGCCGCCGGCATCATCGTGATCGGGGTCGTCGGCGCGGTGCTGCTCGGCCGGGGCGGCGGCGGGCCGCCGCCGGCGCCCACCCCGACCGCGGAGGAGGCGGCGGCGGCTCGAGCCGCCGAGACGGCCAAGATCCAGGAGCTGGTGCAGAGCGAGCTGCAGCGCCTGATGGCGGAGAAGGAGCAGGAGATCCGGAGCGAGCTCGCGGCGCGCGAGCAGAAGATCGACCAGTACCAGCGGCAGCTCGCTGCCCTGCAGGGGGACGCCGGCGGAGGCACCGAGACGGCCGCGGCGCGCCGCAGTCGGCAGGACCTGGAGCGACAGCTCGCCGCCGAGCGGGCGGCCAAGGAGGAGCAGGAGCGCAGGCTCGAGCAGGAGCGGCAGGCGGCGCTGGAGAAGGCGCGCCAGCGCGCCGCCGAGGTCGCCGCCGCCCAGCTCGCCGCAGCCCCCACCGCCGTCGCGGCGGTG
>CAYTJW010001235.1:0-1816 GCA_964438135.1 uncultured Thermoanaerobaculia bacterium | reverse complement strand
GTTTACACCAACAGGTGGGGCCCTTCCACCCCCCAGAACCGCTCAGGTTAGGTACAACTCGCTCGACGAGATCGAGTCGTTCCTGGAGTGCTACCAGGTCGTCCGGCACACCGAGATGGTGCGCTCTCGCCTGTTCCTCGATCGGCCATACTCACTCGCGAGCCGCGGGCCAGACGGCGGCTTCTTCCTCAGCGAGGTGCGCTCGTTCACGAACGCCTCCGCCGACACGGGCGACGCGTACGACTGCTTCGCGTCTGCCACGTCGCCATGCGCCATTCGGCGCGAGCGGTTCGACCTCGACCAGTACTTCCACCAAACCCACCACTGGGTGTCGTCCGAGAACGAGGATCCCGATCTGAGCGTGGATCGGCTCACCCACACGCAGTACGACGTCGACACTGACCGCTGGTACCTGTCGCTCGAGGGCACCCGGGACACCTGCGACGGGGTCGACGGCGCTCTGACCTGCTCGACGGACCGGAGCCGACGATCACGGCTCTGGGAGTGGAGCGAAGCCGACCAGTACTACTACCTCCGGGCGGAGACCACCAACCCGAACGACCAGGGCTCCTGCGTCGCGGACTGTCTCCGCCACGAGTACGACTACGACGAGTACGGAAACCTCTCGGGCGACGTCGTGACGGGCGGCTTGGGGTCGGGTTTCGGTCAGCACGCCTACGCGACCGCCTGGGAATACCAGCACGGCCGCCCCGTCGAGAAGCGGCTCGAGCCGGCCGGAGGGGGCTCGCCGCTCCTCCTCTGGCGCCGTCGAGTCGACCGGGGCACGGGTCTGACCCGCGTGCACGTCGGCGGCGACGGGGAGGGCTCAGCCTTCGCCTACGACGCGATGGGCCGTGTCACTGACATCGCCCCAGTGCGGGCGACGTTCGACCCGGCCAGTCGCGAGATCCTCTCCCTCACCTCGCAGCACGTGTCGGCGGCGCCCGGCGCGCCCGAGATGTTGGGCCTGCACGTCGACTACCTCCTTCCGGCCCCCTGGCGCCTCATGCAGAGCCAGACGCGCGACGCGCGGTACTCCAACCTTGCCCTTAGTAGCCCACTCGCCTTGAGCTGGGTGGACCCCGCCTACCGCGAGATCTTCTCCTTCGACGGCCTCGGCCGGGAGACCCTCAGGATGGAGGCGTTCCCGGCCGCTGACCCACTGTCGACCGGCATGCGCGCCAGGTGCACGCTCTCCCACCTGATGTCACCCGCGGATCCCACGGTCTCGCCGGACCGCCCGCCCGACCACGCCCCGGTCCAACGGGTCAGCGAGTGGTTCGACCCGGCTGCGGGAACGCAGCTGGATGTGGGGGCGCTCCATTGGACCGAGACCGTCATGGACGGCGTCGGCCGGCCGGTGTGGACAGCGGCGCCGGACGGGAGCGTGTCCACCTTCGAGTACCTCGGCGACAGCGCCGCGGCCCGCTGGCGACGAGTGGTGGTCGACACCTCCGGGTCAGAAGCCGAGCTGGCCACCACCACGTGGTCTGACGCGCTCGGGCGACTCCGCCGCCTGGAGGAGCAGGAGAGCCAGCCGTCACCTCCCGGCGAGCCGACCTTCTATCGCGCTCTGTACACCTACGACCACGACGACCGCCTGCTCACGGCGGCGCTCTGCGCCGCGGGCGGCGGCTCCGGAAGCGGCTGCGGCGGCGCTGGTGCGCAGAGTCGTACCTTTGCCTACACGCCCGGGGGCTTCTTGCTCTCCGAGACCCACCCCGAGGTCGGACTTGCCAGCCACGCCGCGTATGACGCCCTGGGGAACCGCACGGCCACCAGCCTCGGAGGAGTGACGACGACCTTCCAGCACGAC
>CAYTJW010001234.1:0-1820 GCA_964438135.1 uncultured Thermoanaerobaculia bacterium | reverse complement strand
GCCACGTCGGCGGCGGCCACCGCCGCCTGGCGGACCTCGGCGCTCTGCAGCAGCACGACCAGCCGCTCCGGCGTCATCGCCACCGTGTCCGGCATGGCCCCGTGACCGCCGCTCGCGATGAGGCGCAGCTCGACGCCGAGCTGGTGCTGGCGGGGCACCCGCAGCACCGCGGCGACGGCGACGACCGCCGCCGCGAGGCCGACGCCGAGCAGCAGCTTCCAGGCCCGGGCCAGGGAGCGGAGCAGGGGGGCGGGGTCGAGCAGGCGCTCGTCGGGCGAGTCGGTCACGGTTGCCCTCCCGGCGCTCGCGCGGCCGCGGCCCGCCCGCCGAGCAGGGCCGCCTCGAGGGTCTCGACGGCGTCCTCCCAGCGGTAGTTGGCGCGGACGAAGGCGAGGCCGCGCTCGCCCACCTCGTCGGCGTGGCGGGGGTCGGCGAGGAGGCGGCCGACGGCCTCGGCGTACTCGTCGGCGGTGTCCGCCACCACCACCTCGCCGCCGGTCGCGCCGAGCGCCGCCGCGGCGGTCGCCGAGGTGACGCACGGCTTGCCCATGGCCATCGCCTGCAGCAGCTTGTTCTGCATGCCGGTGCCGATCCGCATCGGCGCGACGAAGACGCGGGCGGAGGCGTAGCAGGCGGGGATGTCGTCGACCCAGCCGCTGACGTCGACCGCGGCCGAGCGCAGCCGGAGCACCGCCCGGGCCGGCGTGGTCCCGGCCAGCAGCAGCCGGCACGACGGCCGCTGCCGCTCGAGCCGGGGCAGGATCTCCTCCGCCAGCAGGCGGGCGGCGAGCACGTTCGGCGGGTAGCGCATGTTGCCGACGAACAGCAGGTCGTGCGTGGGCGGCAGGGACCGCGGCCGGAACCGCTCCAGGTCGACCCCGTTCGGCACCACGCGGATGCGGTCGCGCTCCGGGCTCGAGATGCGGTCGCGGTCCTGCGGCGTGATGATGGTGCAGCTGTCGAAGTCGGCCAGGACCTCGGCCTCGTACCGCTGCAACCGGCGCCACTCCAGCGCCACCAGCGGGTGGGGGCCGGCGCCGGCGAGGCGGAGGCGTTGCTCGAGGCCGGCGGAGAAGGCGTCCATCAGGTCGAGGGTGCGCGGCACGCCGTCGAGGTGACGGGCGAGCTCGGCGGTGCGCACCAGCTGCGCCAGGACGTGGTCGGGGCGGCAGGCCCGGAGCAGCTCGCGCACCGCCCGGGCGGCGGCAGGGGTGCGGAAGTACTCCACCTGCAGCGGGTGGCGGCCGGGCAGGGCGCGGGCGACCCGCCCCCAGGCGGCGGCGCGCGGCAGCGGGACGACCTCGACCCGGCGGCAGTGGGGGGCCACGGCCGCCATCGACGCGGCCGTCACCGGCTCGTCCGACAGCGCGCACAGGACGATCTCGTGGCGCCGCGACAGGGTGGCGAGCTGGTAGAAGGCGCGCAGCTTGTCGCCCTTGTCGAGGGGGTGGGGGAAGCGGGACAGGAGGACCAGCAGCCTCATCGCCGGGCGCCGGCCGCAGTATAGAGTCGGGTGAGGCGGTCCACCAATGCCCCCGGCGCAAAGCTCTCGAGGGCGAAGCGTCGCGCTGCGTCGCCCAGCTCGCGCGCCAGGCCGGGCTCGGTCAGGCAGCGCACGACCTGCGCCGCGAACCGCCCCGCCCCTTCGGCCAGCAGCAGGTCGCGGCCGTCCACCGCGCCGATGCCGCAGGCGCCGAGCGGGGTGCTGACGATCGGCCGCCCCCGCGCCATCCCCTCCACGACCTTCACCCGCAGCCCGCTGCCCTCGAGCACCGGCACCACCAGCACGCCGTGGGCGTCGAGGTAGGCGGCGGCGTCGG
>CAYTJW010001233.1:0-1826 GCA_964438135.1 uncultured Thermoanaerobaculia bacterium | reverse complement strand
CCGCCGAGCGGGCGACGCCGACCCCGGCCCCCGCGGCGGAGGTCGCCCCGAGCGACGGGCCGCACGTCCGTCTGCGCTGGAGCGCCACCCGCGAGGACTCGGTGTACGGCTACCTGGTCTACCGCTCGGCGCGGCGGGAGGGGCCGTACCGCCGGCTCAACCCGGACATCGTGCACGTCCCGCCCGGGGCGCCGGACGCGGTCCACGAGTACGACTTCGTCGACCGCGACGTGGTGCCAGGGGCGACCTACTACTACTACCTCGACCAGGTCTCCACCGGTGGCCGCAAGGAGCGCTTCTCGGGGGTGATCAGCCGCACCGTGGCGGCGGGCGATGGCCCGGGCTGAGCCCGTCCTGCTGGCAGCCGCGCTGGCGCTCGCCGCCGCCGCGGCGGTCCGCTCGGGCGAGCCGCCGCCGGCCCCGCGGCCGGACGTCCTCCTCGTCACCGTCGACACCCTCCGCCCCGACGCCCTCGGCTGGGTCGCAGGGCAGAACCCCACGCCGGCGGTCGACCGGCTGGCGGCCGAGGGCTTCGCCTTCCCGTCAGCGGTGACCCCCGTGCCGCTGACCCTGCCGGCGCACGTGTCCCTGCTCACCGGCCTGGTGCCGCCCCGGCACGGGGTCCGCGACAACGGCCAGACCTTCGGCCCCGGGCCGCCGACCCTGGCCGAGGCGCTGCGCGGCGCCGGCTACGCCACGGCCGCCTTCGTCTCCGGGTACCCGCTCGACCGGACCTTCGGCCTCGACCGCGGCTTCGACCACTACGACGACTCGCTGCCGGAAGGACGCGAGGGCTGGCTCGAGCGGCGGGCCCTCGACACCACCGCGGCCGCGCTCTCCTGGCTCGCCACCGCGCCGCGGCCGTGGTTCGCCTGGGTCCACTACTACGACCCGCACGACCCCTACGACCCGCCGCGGGCGTTCTGGTCGCCGGGGCCCCGCGGGGCCTACCTCGGCGAGGTGGCCTACACCGACCACGCCGTCGGCCGCCTGGTGGCCGAGGCGCCGCCGCCCACCGCCGCGGGTCGGCTGACGGTCTTCACCGCCGACCACGGCGAGGCGCTCGGCCAGCACCGGGAGCTCCGCCACGGCTACTTCGTCTACGACGCCACGGTCACGGTGCCCCTGGTGGTGCACCACCCGGGGAGGGTTCGACCGGGTCGCAGCTCGCTGCCGGCGCGGATCGTCGACCTGGCCCCGACCATCCTCGACCTGCTCGGTCTGCCCGGTCTCGAGGGGGTCGACGGCGCGAGCCTGCTGCCGGTCGTCGATGGCCGGGCCGAGGCCGTCGGGCCCGCCTACCTGGAGACCCGCTTGCCGTGGGTCTACTACGGCTGGGCCCCGCTTGCGGGGGTGCGAGAGCGGGAGTGGAAGCTGGTGGCGGCGCCCCGGCCCGAGCTCTACGACCTCGCCAGCGACCCGGCCGAGACCCGCAACCTCTTCGACGACCGGCCCGACGTTGCACACCGGCTCGGGACGCAGCTCGCCGCGCTCGAGGGGGGAGAGACTGCCAGCGCGTTCGCCGCGCCGCTGGACGAGGAGGCGATCGCGCGGCTCGAGGCGTTGGGCTACGTCGGCGCCGGGACGACGTCTCGCGCCGAGCCGCCGGCAGGCCTGCCCGACCCGAAGGACCGGATCGCCCTGCGGGACCGCCTGCACGAGGCCGAGGAGGCGATGGGCCAGGGCGCGTTCGCCGACGCGGTGGGCCTGTTCGACCGGGTCCTCGCCGAGGAGCCGGACAACCGTTGCGCCGTGCTCCGCTCCGGCGTGGCCTGGCTCAAGGCCGGCGACGCGGCCCGGGCCGTGCCCCGGCTCGAGCGGGCGGT
>CAYTJW010001232.1:0-1830 GCA_964438135.1 uncultured Thermoanaerobaculia bacterium | reverse complement strand
GCAGCCACTCGTGGTAGGGGTTGTTGCCGAGGTGGAGGAGCTGCGTCTCGTCCGCGGCCGGCACCGCGTCGGCTCCGACCAGGGCCAGGTCGGCGAGGGCCGCGGGGAGGTCGCCGTCGTGGCCGGGCGGGCGGAGGACGCGGACCCGGGTCAGCCTGGCGAGCTCGGGCAGCAGGTCGACCGCGTAGTCCGCCACGCCCGACCGCGTCGGCGGCAGCGGCGAGCCCCACAGGATGGCGGGCGGGGTCGCGAGGGCCACGCGGCCACGCTAGCACGGAGCGGGCCGGCGGTGGTGCGTCGGGGCGTCTCGGGCGGCGGTCTCGCGGCCCGAGGCGGCGCCCTTGATACCATGTGCGGGTGCGCACGCTCCGGTTGCTGGGCATGATGCTGTACGTCGCCTACCTGGTCCACGTCGGCCTGCTGATGGTGGTGCTGCCCTGGTCGGCGAGCTGGTCGCCGCTGCTGGCCAGGTTGCCGCTCGGGCTGGCGGTGCTGCTGGACCACCCCGCGGCGCGCGGCGCCATCAGCGGCTTCGGCGCTCTGCACCTGCTCCTGGTGGCCGCGGAGCTGGCCCTGAGCCCGCACCGGCGGCCGCGCTGAGGGGCCCGACCAGGAGGCGGCGCCCCGGCCCGTCGACGATCACCCGAAAGCGGCTCAGGACGGCGTTGCCGAGCACCCCGTGCAGGTCCGGCAGGCTCACCGCCGCGGGGATGCTGGCGCGGGCCACGTAGCTGACCGGGACGTCGTGGACCACGATCGGCCCCAGCCGGAGGGCGGCCAGCTGGCCGGCGACCGCCGGCACCTCGCCGCCGATCCCCTGCGCCAGCCGCCTCTCGGCACCCGGCCCCGGCCGCAGGTGGCGATGCGACCCCTGGATCACCACCAGCGCGCTCGCCGAGCCGGTGTCGACCATGAGGTCGACCGCGACGGCGCGTCCCTCGCCGGTGGTGACCTCGGCCCTCACCACGGGCCGACCGCGCACGACCTCCATCGGCAGCGCCGCCAGGCCCAGCCGGTCGGTCGCCGCCCGCGGGTCGTGCAGCAGGACCCGCCGCTGGCCGGGGTCGACCTCGACCGCGTAGCGGGCGAACAGGTCCCAGCCGAGGAGGCCGTGGATGTCCCGCCCGCTCGCGCCGCCGAGCCGCGGCTGCAGGTGGTGGACCACCAGGTCGGCCTCGAGCAGGGCCTCGCCCTCGGCCGAGAGCCTCACCCCGCGGACGACCTGCACCTCGGTCGCGCCCCGCCCCAGGCCGCGGGCCAGGCCGACCCCGCTCGGCGCCAGGCCGAGCGCGGCGGCCAGCTCCCGGTCGAGCAGGGTCGAGACCGTGCTGCCCGAGTCGAGCACGAAGTCGAGAGGCGGCGAGCCGGCGATCGAGATCGGCAGCAGCACCAACCCCTGGAACGGCTCGTAGGCCAGCTCGTGGCTGCACGGGGCGGCGGCATCTTCGCCTCCGGCCCGCCCCGGCAGCGGCGCCGCCAGGCCCGCCAGCAGCACCGCCGCCACGGCCGCGACCTCGATCCGCATCCCGGTCGAGTCTAGCGGGGCGCGCCCCGGCCCGTCGAGGCGCGCTCTCCCATGCCCGTGCCCGGTGTCCCCGGCTGCGGCTGCCCCAGGGTCATGCCGGGGTCGGCGCCGACCCGAGGGGCAGTCCTCGGCGACCCCCGCCCGCCCCGGCGGGCACGGGAGCGTGGGCGGTGGCTCCTCCCCCACCAACCCCTCCCGCGGTCAGGGGCTCGCGCCGGCAGCCCGTCGGGGGGACAATGGCCCGAGGAGCCGAAGCGTGACCGTCGCTCTGGTGGCCGCCGCCGTCCTGGTCGTCGCCGCCGCCC
>CAYTJW010001231.1:0-1830 GCA_964438135.1 uncultured Thermoanaerobaculia bacterium | reverse complement strand
CACGCGCACGGTTGCCACCGCCCGGATGGTAGCATGCGCGGGTGGACCAGGCGCGGGACGCCCTCGCCCCGAAGGCCGTGCTGGCCAGCTGGTTGGCCGCGGCGGCAGCGTGCCCCGCCGCGCTCGCGATCGCGGCGGTCGGTCAGGGCGTGGGCGGCTGGCTGGGAGGCTGCGGCTGGATCGGCGTCGCCCTGCCGCCGCACCTGCAGACCTGGGCCCTGGTCAACCAACCCAACCTGGCCTTCGCCGCCCGGCCCAACGCCATCGGCTACTGGCTCGGCTCGCTGCTCCTGCCGGCGCTGGTCGCCGCGCTGGCGGTGCCGGCCGTGCCGCGGCCGCGGACGGTCGCCGCCGAGCTGCTGGTGCTCCAGGTGGCGTGGTTCGCGGTGGTGGTCGACCTCGCCTGGCAACCGCTGCTCGACCTCCATGACGGCCACCTCGCCCGCTGGCTTTCCCTCCGCCGACTGCCGGAGACCCTGGTGTGGCTCCCCGCCGCCGCCGCCGCCGCCGCGGCCCTGGTCCCGGCCTGGCACCTCCTGGCCCTGGTCGGGGTCGCGCGACGTCACGCCAGGCGTCTCGTCCGGCTGGCGGCGGTGGGCGTACACCTGCTGCTGCCGGCCGCCGCCTTCGTCGGCCTCGCCAGCCTGCTCGGCGGCCGTCTCCCGGTCCTGGCGGCGACCGCCGTCGGCGGGTCGGCCCTGGTCGCGCTGGGTCTGGCCTGGGTCGGCCCGCCGCGACCCGTCGCCCACGCCCTCGAGCCGATCCACGCCGCCAGCCTGGCCCGACTGGCGTCCGCGGCCCTGCTGCTGGTGGCGCTGATCGGGCTCGCGGGGCGGCCGCTGCCCGGTCGCCGCTCGACCGGCCTGCTGTGGCGGGCCACCGCCCCCACCAACAACCTCCGGCCCTGGGTCGAGCCACTGCTCCTGCCCTGGGTTCGAACGGCCGGTCCGGGCCCCGGGCCTGGAATGCCCGCCGCCCGACCGGGGTTGACCCCTGGGCCGCGTCCCACGGCAGGGCCAGCGGCGCGCTGAGGAGGGCGGGGCCGCAGCGCCCCGGCCGGGAGAGGAGCCAGCCATGATCGACCGCACGGTGGAGCGGGGCCTGAACGACCAGGTGCAGGCCGAGTTCTACTCCTTCTACCTCTACCTGGCGATGTCGTCGTACTTCAAGACCAGACACCTGGACGGCTTCTCGCACTGGATGCGGGTCCAGGCGCAGGAGGAGCTGCAGCACGCTCTCAAGCTGGTCGACCACCTCAACGAGCGGGGTGGCGTGGTCCGCCTGCAGGCCCTCGACGCGCCGCCGTCGGAGTGGGCCTCACCCCTCGAGGCGATCGCCGCCGCGCTCGGTCACGAGCAGTCCATCAGCCACAGGATCAACGACCTGCTCGACGTCGCCACGACCGCCCGCGACCACGCCTGTGCGGTGCTGCTGCACTGGTTCGTCACCGAGCAGGTCGAGGAGGAAGCTGCGGCCGACACCCTCTTCCACCAGGTGGAGATGCTCAAGGACAGCCCGCACGGGCTGCTCATGCTCGACCGCGAGCTGGCCGCTCGGCCCGCGGCCACCGCCGGGGCCGAGACGGCGGCCGGCTAGACCGGCTGGCCCTCAGGCCCCGACCGGCTGGCCCGGGTCGCGCCGCCCGCACGCGGCCAGGCAGCGCACGATCTCGCCCGCCGCGTCGACCCCGCTGGCCTCCTCGAGGTGGCGAAAGCCGGGGCTGGGGTTGACCTCGCCCACCACCACCCCGTGCGGCCCCGGCAACAGGTCCACCCCGCACACCCCGAGGCCGATGGCGGCGGCCGCGGCAAGGGCCAGGCGGGCCTCGTC
>CAYTJW010001230.1:0-1834 GCA_964438135.1 uncultured Thermoanaerobaculia bacterium | reverse complement strand
AGTGGCCGGCCGTCTCGCTCCGGGCCTCGACCTCCGGCGCGGGCCGGGCGGCCGCGCCCGCCGCCACGCCGAGCGCCGTCACCAACACCAGGGCGATCGTCCTGCCCATCCTCGCCTCCCCGGCCATCGTACCGGAGCAGGGGCGCCCGGTCGCGGCGGTGCCCACATCGGCTACACTCGGGTTACCGGCCGCGAGGAGGACCGATGACGACCGACACCGCCGTCCAGCACCGGCCCGACGCCCTCGAGGTGCTCTGCCAGCCGGCGCCGCTCGACCGCACGCTGGCCGCGGTCCACGCCGCCCTCCAGGGGCGGCTGCCGGCGGTGCACAGGGCGGCGGTGGCCGTGCTCGACGACCGCACCGGCGCGCTCACGACCTCCCTCGCCTCGCGGGCGACCGCCACCACCCTCGTCCACCACCAGTCGACCCTCGCCAACCCCCCCTCCCTCGAGGAGGTGGCGGGCCGCCGCACGCCGCGGGTGGTCGACGACCTGTCGGTGTTCGACGGCGGCCCCCACGAGCACACCCGGCCGGTCAGCGAGCTGGGTTTCCGCGCCAGTACCACCCTCCCCCTCTTCGCCCGCGAGCAGCTGGTCGGCTTCGTGTTCCTGAGCTCGCACCCGGCGGGCTGCTTCACCGCCGAGGAGCCCGCGGCGGGGTGAGGGCGGGACCCGTGGGCAACCGCCTCGAGGACCGGCTGCTCGAGCTCGCCCGCACCCGGGGCCGGCTCGGCGGCGGCGTCGAGAGCCTCGAGCAGGCGCTGAGCCGGGGGTCGCTCGACGCCGGCACCCTGGCCGAGCTGACCCTCGACCTGGTCCGCGACGAGCGGGGCCGCGCCGAGGCGCCCACCGCCCCGGCCGCGGCGGCGGCCGGGGCGGCGCCGCCCGAGCTCGCGGCCTGGGAGCGGTACCAGGTCCTGGAGCTGCTCGGCGAAGGGGGCATGGGGCGGGTCTTCCGCGCCTGGGACCCGCGCCTCAAGCGCCACGTCGCCCTCAAGCTGCTGCACGGCACCGGGCCCGAGCAGGGGCGGCGCTTCGCCCGCGAGGCCCAGGCCCAGGCCCGGGTCGAGCACCCCAACGTCTGCCACGTCCACGAGGTGGGCGAGGTGGGGGGGACGCCGTTCATCGCCATGCAGCTGATCCGCGGCCGGACCCTCGGCCAGCTGGCGCCGGAGCTGACCCTCGAGCAGCGCCTCTCGCTCATGCTCGAGGTGATGGGCGGGGTCCACGCCGCCCACCGCAGCGGCCTGGTGCACCGCGACCTCAAGCCCGCCAACGTCCTGGTCGAGGAGGGGGAGGACGGCCGCCTCCACCCCTACGTGGTCGACTTCGGCCTCGCCGTCGCCGAGCAGGGCGAGGGCGCGACCGTCACCCGGGCCATCGCCGGCACCCCCCACTACATGGCGCCCGAGCAGGTCGAGGGCGACGTCCGCGGCCTCGACCGCCGCACCGACGTCTACGCCCTCGGCGCCACCCTCTACGAGCTGGTGACCGGGCGCCTGATGTTCGCCGGCTCGTCCTCGGTCGAGATCCTGGTCCGCATCCTCGGCGAGGAGCCGCCCGCCCCGCGCACGATCGACCGGTCGATCCCCCGCGACCTCGAGACGATCATCCTCACGTGCCTGGAGAAGGACCCGGCGCGGCGCTACGACTCGGCCCGCGCCCTGGCCGACGACGTCCGCCGCTTCCTCGACGGCGAGCCGATCCTGGCCCGCCGCGCCAACCCGGCCTACCGGCTCGGCAAGTGGGTCGGCCGCCACCGCGCCCTGGCGGCGGTGGTCCTGGTCGCCGCCCTGGCCGTCCTCGGTGCCGGCAGCTGGGCGCTGCGCGCGAC
>CAYTJW010001229.1:0-1834 GCA_964438135.1 uncultured Thermoanaerobaculia bacterium | reverse complement strand
CCGCGTGCTGGCCCTCGAGCGCGACGGCCGCGGCGGCCTCTACCTCGCCACCGCCGGCGGCGTCGCCCACCGCAGCCGCGACGGGGCGCTGCGTCTGTGGACCGCGCGCGACGGCCTGCCCGAGACCTACACCCGGGTCCTCGCCCTCGACCGGGACTCCCGCCTCTGGGCCGGCACCCGCGACGGGCTGGCTCGCTTCGACGGCCGCGCCTGGCAGAGCTGGGGCTCGGCCGACGGCATGGCCGACGCCAACCTGCGCGGCCTCGCCCTCGACCGCGACGGCAACCTGTGGGTCGCCACCCACGGCGCGGGCGTGCTGCGCTTCGACGGCCAGCGCTTCACGACCTTCGGCACCGCGGAGGGGCTGCCCCACCCGCGAGTCTGGTCGCTGATGGTCGACTCGCGCCACCGGCTGTGGGTCGGCACCGACGCCGGCATCTGGGTCCACCCGCTCGACGGCGGGCCCGACCGCGTCGTCGCCGCCGCGGACGGCCTGCCCAGCCTCAACATCCTGTTCCTGGCCGAGGACCCTGAGGGGTGCGTCTGGGCCGGCACCACGCGCGGGCTGTCCCGGCTGGACCCGGAAGGCCGGGTCCTGCGCAGCCTGACCGCGGCCGACGGCCTGGCCGGCAGCGAGGCCGCCGAGAACGGGGTCCTGCTCGACCGGCAGGGCCGCCTGTGGGTCGCCATGGCCGAGGGCGTCACGCGCTTCGACCCGCTCCGCCTGCCCTTCAACCGCGTCGCCCCGGCCGTGGTCGTGGAGCGGCTGGTGGTCGACGGCGCCGTCTGGGCGGGCCCTTCGCCGCTGCTGGCGGCCAACGCCCGGCCGGCGGGCGAGGTCGTGCTCGGCCCACGCACCAGCGATGTGCGGCTCGAGTTCGCCGGCATCTCCTACTCGACGCCGGAGCGGGTGCGCTACCGCTTCATGCTCGAGGGCTACGACCGCCAGCTCGGCGCCCCGGTCGCGGACAGCCACGTCACCTACCGCCACCTGCCGCCGGGCCGCTACCGCTTCGTCCTCACCGCCTGCAACGCCGACCAGGTGTGGGCCGACCCCCCCCTCGCCCTGCCGCTGCGCGTGCTGCCGGCCTGGCACCAGACGCGAGTGTTCCGCGCGTCCGCCCTGCTCGCGGCTCTGACGGCCGCGGCCGCCGTGCTCCGCTGGCGAACCGCCGCCCAGCGCCTCAGGCGGCAGGAGCTCGAGCGCGAGGTCGCCGCGCGCACCGCCGAGCTGGCCGAGGCCAACCGCCGGATCAGCCAGCAGAACACCCTGCTCGAGCAGGTCAGCCGCACCGACCCTCTCACCGGCCTCGGCAACCGGCGCGTCCTGGAGGAGCAGCTGCCGCTCGAGATGGCCCTGATCCGGCGCGAGCTGTCCCGCCTCGGGCCGCGCGCCGAGGCCGGCTACCACGGCTGCGTGGTCATCATGGTCGACCTCGACCGCTTCAAGGCGGTCAACGACCGCTGGGGCCACGAGGTTGGCGACGCGATCCTCCACGCCGTCGCCAGCTCTCTCCGCCTCGCCCTGCGGGAGGTCGACCTGGCGGTGCGATGGGGCGGCGACGAGCTGCTGGTGCTGGGGCGGTCGGTCGACCGCGCCGGGGTCGAAGCCCTGGCCCGCAAGCTCCTCGTCACCATCGCCGAGACCGCCGTGCCGCTGCCCGACGGCACCCTCCTGTCGCTCACCGCCTCGATCGGCTTCGTCCTCTACCCCCTCGCCGCCGGGTGCCCCCTCGACGGCGCGCGCTGGAAGCTGCTCGTGGACGCCGCCGACCGCCTCATGTACCTGGCCAAGCAGGGCGGCCGCGACCGCGCCTGCGGCGTGCGCTGGGCC
>CAYTJW010001228.1:0-1834 GCA_964438135.1 uncultured Thermoanaerobaculia bacterium | reverse complement strand
GTGACTTGCGACCGCGCAGTACCTGACTTCCGGTATATCGGCGGAGGATAGCACGCGCCCCCGCCTCCCCGCCGACCCATCCGTCCGCCGTAGACCTGGGCGTGGACCTGGACCTGGACCGAGTGGCGGTCCACGACCACGTTCGCTTCGGGTCGTGGGGCCGCGCCTTCCGCTGCACTGCATGATTGTGGAGGCAGGCGTCCCGCCTGCCGGGCGGGGGGGGAACGCAGCTCCCGGCGGCCCCCACCCAGCAGGCGAGACGCCTGCTGCCACAACGCTCGAGCACGCCGACCGCGCCATGAGTGGTGCGCGCGAGCGCCTCGCCCCTTGACCGGGGCTGGAAGGCACCACTAGACTGCGGGGAGGAGGGGGGCACCGCCCCCCGTGTGACTCGTCCTCGAAGCGGCAAAGGAGCAGGCGATGGCGACCAGGTGCGTGCGCGCGTTCCCGTTCCTCGTGGTGGCAACCGTGGCGGTGCTGGTCGCAGGGGCCGGATCGGCCGGGGCGACGTTCCTCTTGGGCGACGACTTCCAGTACGGAGGCAGCACTGGGGATCTCACTGCCGTGAGCTTGCTGTACGCCCCGAACAACTGGGTCGCCCATTCCGGCGGCGGGGTGGGCCCGGTCGACTACCTGACTGGCAACCTGACCCTTGGTGGGTACATCTACTCCGGGCTCGGCGGGTCGGCGGCGACCGCAGCCGTGGTTGGGCAGACGGAGGACGTGAACCGGTCGTTCGCCCCCGTCGCCTCCGGCGACGTCTACGCGGCCGCGCTGGTGAACATCAGCTCCTGCGTCAACAGCCAGTACTTCTTCCACGTCAAGAACGCCACCACGGGCTACTGGGGTCGGGTGTGGGCAGGCGACGACGGCTCGGGCAACCTCAAGTTCGGCGTCACCGCCACGAGCAACACGGCGCCGACCTTTCCCGCGGCCAACTTCTCCTACAACACGACCTACCTCGTTGTCGTGCGCTACAGCAAGACGACCGGGACGGCCGCCCTGCACGTGCTCACGACGGTGCCCCTGACCGAGCCCGCCACGCCCCTGCAGGAGAATACGGCTGCGCTGGTCGCGGGTGACGTCGTGGGTGTGGGCATCCGGCAGCCCTCAAGCGCCACCACGGCCAACGGCTGCAACGCCGTCATCGACGGCATCCGCGTCGCCACCACCTGGGCCGAGGCGGTGCTGCCGCCGGCGCTGATGATCGGCGACGTCTCCGCCAACGAGGGCAACTCCGGCACCACCAACTTCAACTTCGCGGTCACCCTCACCTCGCCCGCCGGCCCGGGCGGCGTCACCTTCAACGCCAGCACTGCGCACGAGGACACTGACGACAGCGACCTCACGGCGCTCACGAACGCCCCCTACTCGATCGCCGCGGGCTCGAGCAGCACCACGGTCACGGTCCAGGTCAACGGCGACACCGACGTCGAGGTCGACGAGCAGTTCTACGTCAACCTCAGCAGCGTGGTCGGTGCTGACGAGGGCGACGTCCAGGGCCTGGGCACGATCCAGAACGACGACAGCGCGACGCCCAACCTCACCATCGACGACGTCACCGCCCTCGAGGGCAACTCGGGCACCAAGGCCTTCCGGTTCACGGTCAGCCTCTCGGCCGCGGCGCCGGCCGGCGGCGTGACCTTCGACATCGCCACCGCCGACGGCACGGCGACCACCGCCGACGCGGACTACGCGGGCAACAGCGCCGACGACGTCACCATCCCGGCAGGCCAGGTCGAGTCGTTCTTCGACGTCTTCGTCACCGGCGACACCGACATCGAGCCCACCGAGAGCTTCTTCGTCAACGTCTCGAACGTCACCGGCGCGACCG
>CAYTJW010001227.1:0-1837 GCA_964438135.1 uncultured Thermoanaerobaculia bacterium | reverse complement strand
GAGAGCGGCTCGGCCAGCTCGTCGCGGCCGCCGTGCTTGAGAGCCAGGATGGCGTCGCGGAGGACGCCCGCGTGCTCGCCCCAGACCGCCGTGCCGAGCATCGGCGGCGGCGCCGCCTGGCACGCCAGGCAGGGCTCCCCGTCGCCACAGCTCGAGCCGCAGCGCGGGCAGGCGCCGCCCGAGGCCGGCACGACCCGCGCCCAGCAGTCGCGACAGAGCCCGACCTCCCCCCCCGCGAGCTCGGCGGGGCAGCTGGCGCACAGGCTCGGCACGACCACCTCGGTCAGCGTGGCGAGCAGACGCTCGAGCCCCACCGTGCCAATCTAACCGGAAAAGGGTGGCCGGTCGAGGCGGGCGGGGACGGCACCGAGGGCCGGGCCTATACTGCCACGGTGCGAGCGCTCGGCCTCGCGGAGGGGGTGGCCTGATGCCGCACCTGGTGCTGTCCGGGTGGCTGGCCCCGGCCGAGCTGCTCGCCGGCCTCGAGCCGGAGGTGTGGCGGTGGGGCCGGGCGGTGCTCAAGGTCGAGACCTGGTGGCAGCGGCGGGACGGCGGCGCCGCCCTGGTCCAGGGGGTGGTCGTGGAGCACGCTCGACCTCTCCACCCCGTGGCCCTGCTCGAGCCCCGCGACCACGGCAGCATCGTCCACCTGTGGCGGCTGGCGCCGGTCGAGCGCACGCTGGCGGTGCAACGGTGGCTGGCCCTGCTCGCCGAGCGCCTGTGCCGGTCGGGCGCGGGCGAGGTGGTGTCGACCAACCTGGCGGCCGAGGTGCTGGGCGACCTCGAGCTGGGCCGGCCGACGGGCCCTGGCCGCCGCGCGTGACCGGGCCGGGGTCGGGTGTGTCTCCGGCAGAGGACGACCTGACCTCGCCGGCACACCGTCCCGGGCGACGGGGGGGCGGAGACGGGCGGCGGGGCGTCCGGGGCCGGGACCCGGAGGACCCTGGCACATCGGTTGCTAGCCGGGGGGATGGAGGTGGCCATGCGACGTGCCGCGTTGACCTGTCTCACCGTGATCTCCGCCCTGGCGGTGGCTTCCCCCGCGCTCGCCCAGCTGGCGCCGGAGTGGATGGTGCCGGCCGCGGCCCACACGCCGGGCGCGGCGGGCACCTTCTGGCGCAGCGACGTGTCGCTCCACAACCCGCACTCCTACGAGCTGCAGGTCGTGGTGCAGGCGCTCGAGAGCGACCGTCCCAACTGGTCCGTGCCGACCCTCGACCTGGTCCTCCTGCCCTACGAGACGGTCAACCTGTGGGACGCGCTGGCGCCGGACCTGTTCGCCCTCGAGGGCACCGCCGCGCTGCTGGCGTACGCCCACCCGGACCTGGCCTGCGACCCGATCGAGACCTGCGACTTCCTGGTCGTCTCCCGCACCTACACCGTCGACCCGCGGGGCTTCGAGGGGGAGTACGGCCAGTCCATCCCGGGCCGTTCGGTGGTCGCCGGAGTCGACTGGTGGACGTACGGTTACGCGGCCGGCGTTCTCAACGACGGAGGGGAGTTCCGCTGCAACATCGGCGCCGCCTCGTGGACCGCCGACTGGGCCACGCTGCAGGTGGACGTCCAGGACGACGTCGGCTCCATCCTCGCCACCGAGGTGCTCGAGATCCCGCCCTTCGGCCACACCCAGAGCCGTCTGCAGACCGCGGTCAGCGGCGGCAGCCTGGTCTTCTACCTGGTGGAGGGGCCGGACGACGCCCTCGTCTTCCCCTACGCCTCGGTGGTCAGCCAGGCGACCGGGGACCCCAGCTTCTTCCCCGCCGAGCCGTCGGTAGTGGGCGTGTCGGTCGACAAGGCCGGCGCGGCGGGGCCGGCGCGGGCCCCACGTCGCCCGGTC
>CAYTJW010001226.1:0-1838 GCA_964438135.1 uncultured Thermoanaerobaculia bacterium | reverse complement strand
TGCCATGCCAACAGAGTATCACATTAGGCAATGAACTTCCGGGATGTTGTACTAGGATGGTGGCAGACGATCACTGGCCGGCCGATGCGCCGGCGGACAGGAGGAGCACGATGGGCAAGCTGGGGAGATCCGCAGTCGTTGTCGTTGTCACCCTCGCGACAGTGGGCGCGGCGGCGGAGGTCGAGCGGCTGCACGAAGACACGGTCTGGTGGCAGGCGGACGACACGGCGGCCCGCGCCGAGGCCGCTGCGCAGACCATCCCCGCCCCCGGCCAGCTGCTCAGCTGCACGGTCCTGAGCGTGAGCTGCGCGTCCCTGGCGAGCGTCACCAACACCATGACCAAGCTGACGGACGTCGGCACGTTCTACGTCGCTGCCGCCGGCGCCACGGCGATCGTGACCGCGCACGGTCGCTTCGGGATCGAGGTCATCACCAGCGGGACCGGCGCCGTGTTCGAGATCCGCGTCGACGACCTGCCGCCGGCAGCGGGCCGCGCCCGACCGACGGTTCGGGAGAACGAGGTCGGCCTCGACCCGGCCGTGAGCGACAGCGCCACCGGGGTGTTCGCCGGGCTCGCGGCGGGCACCCACACCGTGAGCGTCTGGGTGCGCGGCGCGGGGGGCGGCGCCGGCGCCGATGCGATGGTGGACCCGGGCTGCTGGAGCGCCGATCACATCGTCGTCGAGCTGTACGACGGGGCGCCGGCGCAGGCCATGGAAGTCGCGATGAGCTCCCTCGCCCCCTTCACCACCTCCCCGGCGAAGGTGGCCGACATCGGCACGTTCACCGTCAGCGGCGACGCCTCGGTGGTGGAGCTGACCTACAACGGGCGCTTCACGGTCGCAGGCCTCGACCCTTCCGCGACCGGTGCCATCTTCGAGCTCCGCGTCGACGACCAACGACCGTTGACCGCCGGCGAGGCCGCGGCGGAGATCGTCCTGGGGGATTCCTCCCTCGGTGGACGACCGGTCGAGATTTCGGGCGTCTTCCGCGGCCTGGAGGCGGGCAGCCACGTGGCCAGCATCTGGGTGTTCGGGACCTGGGGCGGCGGGGCCCAGGCCACGGTGAACCCGAGGAACTGGCACGACCAGCTCGTCGTCACCGAGCATGACTCCGCCAGCGCGACCGCGCTGTTCGTCGACGGCGGGTCCTGGGTCAGCGTCACCGACACCATGAGCAAGCTGTACGACCTCGGCTCCTTCGAGGTCGTCGGCCCGAGCTCGGTGGTCGAGGTGGTCTTCAACGGCCGCGTCGGCGTGAGCTCCATGGCCGGGACCGGCGTCGTCTTCGAGCTCCGGGTCGACGACCTGCCGACATCCGCCGGCAGGGCCAGGGCCAGCGTCAAGGACAACGAGGCAGGCAGCGCCGACGTCCCCGCTCACATGACCGCTCTCTATGCCGGTCTCTCCGCCGGGACCCACACCGTCAGCATGTGGGCTCAGAGCGCGTGGGGATCGGCGAGCGGCGTGGGCGTCAATCGCCTCGCCTACGAGAGCAACCACATCCTGGTGCTGGAGCACGGGTCCGGCGAGATCTTCCGGGATGGCTTCGCGACCGGAGACACCGAGCCGTGGTCGGCGACCTCGCCCTAGCGACGCCCGCCGGGACGGATCCTCCCCCGGCGGGCGCCTCTCCGACTCCCTCGGGCCGCTGCCAGGATGGGGCCGAGGTCGAGCTGACCGTGCGCGGGGAGGGGTCATGACCGAGACGAAGGGGCTCACGACCGCGGGCAAGGTCGCCGTGGCCCTGTTCGTCGCCGGCTGCCTGGCCGGCGCCTGGCTCCTCATGGTGCGGGGCCGGCGGGAGCGGGTCGCGCCGCGACCGGCGCCGGCGCCTCG
>CAYTJW010001225.1:0-1841 GCA_964438135.1 uncultured Thermoanaerobaculia bacterium | reverse complement strand
GCGAGGGCGAGGAGCGCCGCCGCGGCGACGTCGCCGGCCGGCGGCCCGGCGCGCAGGGTCCGCACCAGGCGGAGGAGCAGCGCGGCGAGGAGGCCGACCACGAGCACGCGCAGCAGCCGGGTCAGCCAGGAGGGGGTGACCAGGAGCCGCACCCGCTGCTCGGGCAGGACCGGCCCGCCCCAGGCCAGGCGCGCCTGGCGCCAGGACCAGGCCGGCTCGCCGCCGCCGGCCTGCAGGACGTTGCTCGAGGCGTAGCGCTGGTAGCGCTGGGCGGACTTGTCGGCGCGGCGCGAGGCGAGCAGGCCGCCGACCTCCCGGGCCTTCTGCTCGACCTGCTGGACCTCTTGGGCCGGCGCCCCGGGGGCGTTGAGACTCTGCTCCTGGAGGGTCGAGACGTCGACCGCTCCCTCGTCGGACAGGGTCTGGCCCGCGCCCCAGGTGCCGACCGCCCGGGCCTCGAGCTGCGGGTAGAGGGCGAGGCGCAGCTCGCGCGCCACGAAGGGCAGGGCGACCAGGGCGAGGGCCAGCAGGGCGAGGGCGCGCAGGCCCGACACCAGGCCGGCCAGGCGGCCGGGCGGGAGGGCGCGGTGGAGCAGGCCGAGGCCGACCAGGGCCAGCAGGCACCAGAGCGGGCCGACCGACTCGTGGTAGGAGAGGGCGACGAAGGCGAAGGCGGTGGCGCCGCCCCAGCGGCCGAGCAGGCGGGCGGCGAGGAGGGTGCTGATCAGGAGCAGGAACACGTCGAGCAGGCTCCAGCGGTCGACCCACGCCTCGGGGCTGGAGTCGGCGCCGATTGCCGCCACCAGCTCGCGGCCGGGCGGCAGGTGGACGGTCATCGCCACGCTCTCGAAGGTCGCCCGCCAGCCGGCCACCGGCAGGGCGCCGGGCAGCTCGTCGACGCGGGCGCTGGCCGCGAGCGAGACGCGGGGGTTGCGGAGCTCGACCCCGGTCGCGCCGGGCTCGGCGCCGCTGGTGACGAGCAGGGGCTCGCCGTCGGCCTGGGCGCGGCGGAGGACGAACGGCTCGGCCAGGTCGAGGCGGAAGTCGCGCACCATGCGGCCGGTGACCGTGTCGCGGGCGGTCGCGCCGGGCCCGGCGAAGTCCAGCCACAGCTCGCGGTCGAGGCTCAGGCGGTGGGCGTCGTCCCCGGCCATGCCGCGGCTGCGCTGCTCGACCTCGAGCGCGGCCCCGTCGGCCATGACGAAGGCCGGCAGCTGCGCCCACTCCTGCGGCACGTCGACCTGGCTCGGGTCGACCGGCCGGCCGCTCGAGGCGGCGGTGACCCGCAGCTCGGGGCGCGCCTGGTAGCTCCACACCTCCTCGGTCGGCCAGCTGCCGCCGGGCAGGGCGAGGGCGACCCGCTCGAGCGGGGCGAGCCCGCGGGCGCCCACCGCCAGCGACCAGTTGCCGGGTCGGAGCTGGACCCGCAGCCGGCCGTCGGCCTCGAGCAGCGCCGGCAGCGGGCTCGAGAGCGAGGTCGGGACGAAGCCCGGCGGCAGCGCCGGGCCGAGCACCTCCTCGCGGCCCCGGCCCGAGACGTCGAGGCGGAGGCGGGTCTCGAGCTCCGGCGGCAGGCCGTCTGAGAGGCGGCGGTGCACCTGCACGGACAGGGTGTCGGCCTGGCCGGCGGCGGTGTCGGCCCGCCCCAGCCAGAGCGAGGCGCCGGCCCGCTGGAGCGGGAACACCGCCTGGCCGTCGAGGGTCAGGTCGACGGCGGCGATCGCTTCCGGCACCCGCAGCGCCTCCGGCCGGGTGGCCCAGGCGAACGCCCCCTCGAGCTGGTGTCGGCCGGCCGCGACCCGCACCGCCGGCGCGCCGCCGTGCTCGACCACCGGCGCCGG
>CAYTJW010001224.1:0-1847 GCA_964438135.1 uncultured Thermoanaerobaculia bacterium | reverse complement strand
CGCCCACACCGCCACCGCGGCGGCCAGCGCCAGGGACAGGGCGTGCGACGCGCGCTGGCCCCGCTCGCCCCACGCCGCCCTCGCCAGCGCGGCGAGGATCGCGCCGCCGTCGAGCGGCAGGATCGGCGCCAGGTTGAACAGCGCCCAGCCGAGGTTGACCCACACGACAACGCCCACGAGCCAACGGGCCGACGTGCCCGGCGCGACGGCCAGGCCGACGGCCGCTGCCGCCAGGCCGACGGCAATGCCGACCCCCGGGCCGGCGGCGGTGACCAGGACCTGCCGCAGCGTCCCCAGGGGGCTGCCCGCCATCCAGCCGGTGGTGCCGCCGAAACCGTGCAGGTCGATGAAGGGCCGCAGCCCGCACGCACGCCCGGCGAGGGCGTGGCCGAGCTCGTGCAGGAGCACGCCGACCAGCACCACCGCCACCCAGGCGGCGAGGCGGAGCGGGTCGCCGGACAACGACCTCCCCAGCAGCAGCGCGGTGAGGAAGAACCACGGCTGCACCCGCACCGGGATGCCGAGCAGGGGGAAACGGATCACGGCGCGATCACCCGCCCCAGTGTGCCCTACTCCGGCGCGATCCGCCAGGCCAGCAGCACCGGCGGCCTGCCGTCCCGCAGGCACATGACCACCGACTCGCCGCGGTGGGCGAAGGTGTCCAGGAACAGCAGCTCGCCCTCCTCCCGGTCGACGACCAGCGCCCGGCGACGGCCCGCCCGGGCCACCAGCCACACCGACTCGCCGCGGCGCTCCCCACCGCCGACGCCGGCCGGCACGTGCTCGACCACCAGCACCCAGGTGCGGCCGCTCGCGTCCAGCTCGACCTGGCGGGGCACCAGCCCGGACCCGGCGAGGGAGACCTCGGCCGTCCGCACCCGCTCCAGCTCCCGGTACTCGGTCAGCCGCAGCCGGGTCGTGTCGGCGCCGGGCTCGCTCCGCCAGTCCGCCCCCAGGAAGACCCGGCGGCCGCCCTCCTCGCCGGCGGCGGCGAAGTACGCCTCCGCCGGGCGGTGGACGGGGCTCGCCGCGCCGGAGCGCACGTCGACCGCCACCGCCTCCGGGGCCAGGTTGTCGGAGCGCAGCACGCCGCCCCCGCCCCGGTCCCAGGCCGCCGGCGACCGCGCCGCCAGCAGCCGACCCTGGTCCCACCACCCCTTGACCGCCAGGGTGGCGCCGGCCGCGAGCGAGGCCGTCGGCAGCAGCACCCTGGCCTCGGGATCGACCACCGCGAAGCCCGTCACCGGGGCGCCCCTGCCCCGCCCGTCCTCCCTCACCCAGGCGCCGTGCAGCAGCAGCAGCCGGCCACCGGGCTCGGGCTCGGCGCGGTCGACCCGCTCGACCCGCACCACCTCGCTGCCGGTCGCGCGGTCGAGGCCGCCGGAGGAGGCCCACACCCGGCGCAGGCCGAGCAGGACGAGGGTGCTCTCGGGCGGGCGGTCGAGGTCGGGTCGGACCCGGACCTCGGCCCCTTTGCCGACGTAGAGCCGTCCGCCGGCGCTGGTCAGGCTGTCGACCTCGACCAGCGGCAGCGCGGCAACAGCCAGGCGCAGCGGCAGTCGGCGCAGCCACAGGCCGCCCAGCCAGGTGACGGTGAATGAATAGAAGAGGGAGTTGACGTGGCAGCAGGTGACGGGGAGACCCAGCAGCAGCGCGGCGAACAGCAGGCCGAGGGCGTGGAGCGGCCGTCGCCGCGGCCAGTCGAGCCAGGCCGGCAGGGCGACGCGCTCCTCCTCCAGCGGCAGCAGGCGGGCGGCCGGGGCGCCGACCTGGGCCGGCGACGGGGGCCGCTGCAGGTCCGACACCCGCACCACCGCCGAGGCCCCTTCCCCCAGGCCGGCGACGAC
>CAYTJW010001223.1:0-1847 GCA_964438135.1 uncultured Thermoanaerobaculia bacterium | reverse complement strand
CCGGGGGCTCGGGCGTCTCGACGGCCGGCTCCTCGTGCGGCAGACCGGCCAGGGCCCGCTCGAGCCTGGCGACGACCCGCGCCGGGTCGTCGACCCAGTCCCGGGCCAGCACGACCGCGGTCCGCCAGCCGAAGGCCTCCAGCAGCCTGGGCCGCAGCAGGTGCCGCTCGAGCGCGTCGGCGTCCGGCTCGTGCCGGTCGAGCAGCACCGCGAGCGCGAACGCGCTCTCGCCGGGCCGGCGCACCGCCAGGTCGCAGCGCAGCTTCGAGGCGCCGATCCCGGCGACCACCTCGAAGCCGCGCCCGGCCAGCGCCTCGGCGAGCTCGCTGGCGAGGGCGCTGCGGCCCCCCTCGCGGCCACGCTCGAGCAGCCTCGGGGTGAGCAGGGAGAGCACCCGCCGCGACGAGACGCGATCGCCGCGGGAGACGGCCTCGGCGTACTCGAGGTAGCCGCGCAGGCAGTTGGCGCCGTCGTTGTACTCGTTGGTGATGTCGGGGTGGCGGATCGAGCTGACCACCACCATGTGGCGGCGCGCCCTCGAGAAGATGACGTTGAGCCGCTTCTCCCCGCCGTTGCGGTTGACCGGCCCGAAGCTCTGCAGCATCCGCCCGGCGGCGTCGAACCCGTAGCAGACCGAGACGACGACGACGTCGCGCTCGTCGCCCTGGACGTTCTCCAGGTTCTTGACGAACAGGCCGACGAGCTGGCCGTCCTCCTCCCGCTCGACCTCGCGCTCGAGACGATCGCGGAACGCCTCGTCGGCGCCGGCCAGGCGCGACAGCGCCTGCTCCACGGCCTCCTGCTGGGCCTCCGAGAACGCGACCACGCCCAGCGACAGACCGCTCTCCCTGGCCAGCAGCTCGCGGACGAGGTGGGCGACGTAGGTGGCCTCCTTGAGGTTCCTGCGGCGCTCGTAGACGCCGCCCCGGACGTGGTGGAAGCTGATGCTCCTGGCCAGCAGGCCGTCGACCCCGGCGACCCCGTCGGCAGGGTCCTCCACCACGATGTCGCCGCGCCCGGCGGGCTCCGCCGCGACGTCCGGCACGGTCAGCAGCTCGCCCGCGTAGAACGCCGCGTTCGAGAAGGCGATCAGCGCTTCCGACCGGCTCCGGTAGTGCCAGCCCAGCAGCGTCCGCGGCAGGGTGCGGGCGGACTGGGCGAGCAGGCTGTCGGTGGCGAGCTCGAGCTCGACGCCGTCGTCGCCGCCGTCGAGCGAGAGCTGGTCGTCCCCCGACCTGGTCGCCGAGAAGAAGTTGGTCGGCGGCAGCTGCATCTCGTCGCCGACCACCACCACCTGGGCCGCCCGGTAGAGCGACGGCACCGCCTCCTCGACCCGCACCTGGCTGGCCTCGTCGAAGATCACCACGTCGAAGCCCGCGGTCTCCAGTGGCAGCACGTCGGCGACCGCGAGCGGGCTCATCAGGAACACCGGCTTCAGGTCGGCGATGACCCGCCCCATGGGGCTCGCCACCATGTCGCGGATCGCGCGGAAGCGCATCACCTTGGCCACCTCGTGCTCGAGCTCGCGCCGGCCCGCGGCATAGCCCCGCTTGAGCTCGCGGCCGGCGGCGTCGAGCTGGCTCGCCGGCAGCGACGAGATCCGCACGTGCTCGGCGAAACGGCGGCGCACCCGGTTGGCCACCACCCGCGCGCCGAGGCCGAGCCAGCGGTCCCACGCGTCGCCGAGCCGGCGCACGTGCTGGGCGAGCATGCGGCCCTCGAAGCGCACCAGCGAGCGGTCCGAGCGCAACGCCAGCGTCAGGCTGTGCCCGGCCATGGCCGCCTCGAGCCCCGGCGGGCGCAGCGCCAGCGTGCGCAGGGCGTGGAGGAGCGACTCGGGCGCCGCG
>CAYTJW010001222.1:0-1850 GCA_964438135.1 uncultured Thermoanaerobaculia bacterium | reverse complement strand
CGACGGCACCCGCTGTGCTAGTCTCCGCCGCCGGGGGGGACCCGTGGCGGTCGAGCACCTGCAGGGCTTCGTGGACCACTTCGACGGCGAGGTGCTGGCGGGGTGGGCGCTGGACGAGTCGCAGCCGGAGCGCACGGTCGAGGTCGCGGTCTACGTCGACGGGCTCGAGGTCGCCGTGGCCCGGGCCGACCGCCTGCGCCCCGACCTGGTGGCGATCTGCCCGCGCAACCCGCGGCGCGGCTTCGTCCACCGCTTCGACCCGCCGCTGGGCTCGTCCCGCTCGACCGTGCGCCTGCCGGAGGTGCCGAGCGTGTCGGTCGCCTTCGCCGGCAGCGACCGGCGGCTGGGCGTGGTGCCGGCGCTGATGGGGGTGGTCAACGTCGACCCCTTCGGCCAGGCCGAGGCGCTGTGCGTCCGCGCCGACAACCGCTTCCTGCCCACGCCGCCGCTGGAGATGCTGGCCCACGTCGCCGGGGCCGGCACCACGCCCGCGGTCTACCGGGCGGTCGGCATGTTCCTGGTCCTCGACCTGCTCCAGCTCGGGCTGCTGGCCGAGCCGCGTTGCGCGATCGCCGACGTCGGCTGCGGCAGCGGCCGGCTGGCGACCCACCTCGCGCCGTTCCTGGGCGACGAGGCGAGCTACGTCGGCTTCGACACCTGGGTCACCGGGGTGGAGTGGGCCGCGCGCACCATCACCCCGCTCTACCCCGGCTTCCGCTTCGAGCTCCTGGGCGCCAGGGGCGGTGGCCGCCGCGACCCCGGCTACGTCGGCGGCCAGGCGTTCCCGCTGCCCCTGGCGGACGCGAGCTGCGACCTGGTGGTGGCGAGCTCGGTGCTCACCCACCTCACCCGCGACGCCTCCCTCGGCTACCTGTTCGAGTTCCGGCGGGTGCTCAGGCCCGGCGGGCGGGCCTACGTCACCTTCTTCCTCCTCGACCCGGAGGCGGAGCAGCTGCTCGCCGGGGTGCGGCTGCGGCGCGACGAGCACGGCGCCTACTTCAGCCACCCGGACTTCTTCGACTCCTACTTCCGCCCCGCGACGGTGGCCGGGATGGTCGAGGCGGCCGGGCTCGAGGCGGCGGTGGAGCGCCGCGGGCACTGGCGCGGCGAGCGCTACTCCCGCCGCCGCCCGATCGGCGCCCAGGACCTGCTCGTCCTCCGCCGCCCCTGAGCGACCCCCGCCTCGGGCGGGTGGGGGGCAGACCGCTGACCGCTGCCTACGCCGTCGTCCCGGCGTCGACCACGATCGCCTGGCCGGTGACCGACGCGGCCCGGTCGGAGAGCAGGAAGGCCACCGCGTCGGCCACCGCGGCCGGGCCGGTGCCGGCCGGCAGGCACTCGCCGGCGCGCAGCCTGGCGACCGCCTCGGGCGGCACGGCCGCGGTCATGTCGGTGAGCACGAAGCCCGGCACCACGGCGTTGACGCGGATCGAGCGCCGCCCCATCTCCCGCGCCAGGCAGCGGGTCATGGCCAGCATGCCGGCCTTGGCCGCGGCGTAGGCGCAGTGGCCGGCGACGCCGTGCAGGGCGGACAGGGAGGCGACGTTGACGATCGACCCCCGCCGGCGCGACACCATGCCCGGCAGCACCGCCCGGCAGAGGCGGAAGGCGCCGCCCAGGTTGACGTCCACGATCTCGTCCCAGGACCCGTCGGTGGTGGTGGCGAGCAGCTCCGAGCGCTGGAACCCGGCGTTGTTGACCAGGCCCTCGACCGGCCCGCACCGCTCCTCCACCCCGGCCACGAGCCGTACCGGGGCGGATCGGTCGGCGAGGTCGAGCTGGAACGCGACGGCGCGGCCGCCCCCCGCGGCCTCGACGCCGCGCGCCGCGGCCTCGTCGCGGCGGTAGGT
>CAYTJW010001221.1:0-1852 GCA_964438135.1 uncultured Thermoanaerobaculia bacterium | reverse complement strand
GGGCGCTCTCCGCCACGTCGCCGTGCCACTGGAACGACCGCCGGCCGACCAGCCCTGCGAGGTGCTCGAGGCGCGGCTCGAGGTTGTTGAGCAGAGCGCGCAGCGGCGCGACGTAGAGCACCGACGCCGGCGCCCAGTCCTCGGCATCCATGAGCGACACGAGCGGCAGCACCGCGGCCTCGGTCTTGCCGCCCGCGGTCGGCGCCAGCACCACGCAGCTCGAGCCGTCGAGCACGGCGTGGATGGTCGCCTCCTGCACCGGGCGCAGCTCCTGCCAGCCGAGCAGGTTCACGACCTGGTACTGCAGCGCCGGCGCCAGCCGCTCGAAGGCGGACCGGGGCGCGCCAGCCTCGTCGGTCACGGCGACCCGTCCAGGTCGAGCGGGATGTCGTCGAGCGCCGGCCGGCCGGCGGCCGCGGCCCGCTCCTCGGGGGTCATCTCGCTCTCCCGCACCACCAGGTCGTAGTGGGCACGAGGGTCGAAGTCGGGGTGCTCGTCGACCCGGTCCAGCACCTCGCTGACCAGCTTGCGCAGGAAGATCCGCGGCGCCACGCCGGTGCGGCCGCCGAGGGCGCCGGTGACGGCCCGGGCCAGGCTCGCGACCACGTGGTCGCCGACCCGCTCCGCCACCCGCTCCGGCGCCGTGGTCGGGTAGATCGCCCGGACCTTGAGCCCGGCCTCGACCAGGCGGTCGTGGTCGAACGGCAGCAGCCGGACCTGGATCGCCCGGGTGCTGTCGAAGCGCGGGTCTGGGCCGAAGTCCACGTGCAGCCGCTGCTCGAGCGGCGGCAGGCGGCGCACCCCGTGTGGCCCGTCGAAGAAGGCCGGCGTGCCGGTGATCAGCACGTAGAGGCCGGGGAAGCGGCCGCTGGTCACGTCGTCGATCAGCTGGCGGAGGGCGTTGAGGCTCCGCTCGCGGCTGTCGGTGCGCACCCGCTGGATGGTCTCGACCTCGTCCAGCACCAGCACCAGCCCCTTGCGGCCGGTCTGGCGCAGCACGGTCAGCAGGCCGCGCAGGAAGCCGAGGGCGCCGGTGTGGTCCACGTCGCCTTTCAGGCCCGCCTGCCGCTTCACCGCGGCGCCGACGTTGGGCTGGCCCATGAGCCAGGCCATGAGGCCCTCGGCGGTGGCGGCGTCGCCCGCCACCCGGGCGGCGTGGCAGGCGCGGAGCGCGGCCGCGAACTGCGGCTGCACCGCGCTCACCTCGGCCAGGCGGCCCTCGAGCAGCTGGCCGACCGCGGCGGTGACCGCGTCCGCGTCGGCGGCGGCCACGCCGGCCGAAATGACCTCGTCCTCGAGGCTGAAGAACCATCGCTCGACCAGGGCCCGGAAGGCGCCCTGGGGCCACTCCCGGGTGCGCAGCGCCTCCATCGCCCGGCGGTAGACGGTCTCGAGCCGGTGCAGCGGGGTGTCGTTCTCCGACACCTGCACCTCGGCCACGGCGAAGCCCTCCTCGGCCGCGCGCTGCTCGAGCCAGCGGGCGGTGAAGGTCTTGCCGCAGCCGAAGTCGCCCCGCAGCGCCTTGAACACCCCGCGGCCGGCCGCCACCGCCTCCAGCTCCTCGCCGAAGGCGCGCTCGAAGCGGTCGGTGCCGACCGCGTAGAGCTCGAGGCCCCGCCGCGGCACGGTGCCCCGGCGCAGGGCGTCGACCACCTCCCGCCGCAACAAGAGGCTCGGCTCGGCGGCGGTCACGGCTTCACCTCGAACAGCTGCTGGAGCAGGGCCAGGTCGAGGCGCACCTGCTTGCCCATGACGTCATGCTCGACCACCGGGTAGCCGTCCAGGTTGCAGAGCTCGGCGAGGCGGGCGACCAGGCCACTCACCCGGTAGACCTGCACCCCGCAGCGGCGGG
>CAYTJW010001220.1:0-1852 GCA_964438135.1 uncultured Thermoanaerobaculia bacterium | reverse complement strand
GGCCGCGAGCAGCTGCGCCGGCACCACCAGCGTGGCGACCGCGTAGGTCAGTGCGACCCAGGGGAAGAAGCCGAGCCCGGGCAGGGCCGCCACCAGCGCCAGGCCGAGCAGGGCCGCGCCGGCCAGGGCCAGGCCCGGCAGCCCGCCCGCGATGCTCCCCAGCCCCGACACCCGTCCCCGCGCCACGCCCACCTCCAGCTCCGGGACTCTACCACCGCCGCTTGACCCCCCGCCCGGTCGGCGCGAGAATCACCCCGCGCCGGAGTGGCGGAATGGCAGACGCAGGGGACTCAAAATCCCCCGAGGCTTGTCCTTGTGCGGGTTCGACTCCCGCCTCCGGCACCACCTGACACCCCGCCCCGACCACCGCACCCCGTCTTCCTCCCCGCGGCGCCATGGACCGCGGGTCTCCAGACCCGCCCCCATTCGCCGCGGCGGCCCATGGCGCCTGGAGGCGCGCGGCGCTCGAAGGGACGGCGGTAGCCCCGACCGTGATGCGGCAAGGAGGTCAAGGGGCGCTCAGGGGACCAGGGCCGGCGGGAGCCACTGGGCGAAGGCGTCGGCGAGAGGGGCGAAGACAACGTTGGCCGCCAACTCGCGGCCGCGACCCACCACGACCAGGCGGTAGCGCGCCCGGCTCATGGCCACGTTCCACAGCACGCGGGCGTCCGGCCCGGTGTTGACGAAGGGAGCGCCGGCCATGGTGACGTCCAGCACCACCGTGTCGGCCTCGCTCCCCTGCGACCTGTGCACCGTCAGCACCCGGACGCCGGGTCGGCTGCCGAGCAACGTCTCGAGGGCGCTCGTCTGGTCCTTGAAGGGCGCCATCACGAGGATGCTGCCCTCCGGCCCGGCGCACCGCTCGAGAACCCCCACCACCGCCTCGGTGAGACGCAGCTGAGCCGCGTCGACGTGGCGGCCTGCCCTCCACGGCGCCCGCCGCAACTCCCCAGCCGGCTCCCGGGCGCGGTCGGTGTCGGCGCGCAGCAGGTGCTCGCCCGGCACGCCCGGGGTCCTCGGCAACGACCGGTCGACTCCTACCGCGGTGCGGATACGGCCCCGGTAGAAGGCCCGGCTCACGACGGCGGCGATTTCCGGGTGCATGCGGCGCTGCTCGTCGAGCAGCACCACCCCGCCCCGTTCCTCGAGGGCCCGGGCGGTCCGCCACAGCTTCTCCGGCTCCCGCGGGTCGAGACCGAGGGCGTGAAAGGCCGATCGCGCGAAGACCTCCTCCGCCCAGAGGGCAACTTCGTGGGGGGCCCGCCTGCGCGCTGCCACCTGCTCGACCGCGCCCCGGTCGAAGATCGGCGCGAGCTGCATCGGGTCCCCGACCAGCAGCAGGCGCTGCAGTGGCCCGGCGGCGACGTAGGCGAGGAGGGCGAGAGGCGCCATGCTCGCCTCCTCGACGACGACCGTGTCGAAGGCGCGCCCAGCCTGGTTGAGGTCGTGCTGGACGAACGACGACAGAGTCGAGCACAGCAACCGCGCCCGCCCGACGTGCTCGCACAGCAGCCGCCGCCGCTGCTCCTCCGAGCTCATGATCCGGTCGACCAGCAGCGACCGGCGGGCCAGCAGGTCGGGGCTCTGCGGCTCACCGCGGGCGACCGCGGCGCGCAGGGCGCGGGCGACGACGCCCAGCTCCCGACGCGCCCGCACCAGCTCCTCGCCGAGCTCGCGCAAGGCCGCCTGGAAGCGCAGCAGGTGGTCCCTCCCCGCGCCCTCCAGCTGCGGATGGGTCGGGGTCCCGAGGCGGACCAGGTCGCCGCTCGCCAGCGGCGCGCCGGCGGCCCGCGCGGCGTCGTCGACGGCGAGGGTGGCGACGTCGACCGACGCGTTCGAGAGCCCCAGCACG
>CAYTJW010001219.1:0-1853 GCA_964438135.1 uncultured Thermoanaerobaculia bacterium | reverse complement strand
AGGCGCGGAAGGTGCCGAGCTGGGCCTCGGCCGCCTCGGCCCGCCGCACCAGGCGCTCGCCCTCCTGGCGGCAGGCCTGCAGCTGGCGACCGAGCCTCTCGGCCTCCCCCTCGGGGCTGCCCGCCGGCGGCTCGGGCTCGGCCGGTGGGGCGACCGGCCCCGGTTTCGCGGTCGCCAGCCACGCCTCCAGGCACAGCGGTCCGAGCTCGCGGTCCGGGGCGAAGACCGGCCGCTCCGCCCACCGGCGCAGCTCGGTGGTCGACTCGCGGAAGCCGTACAGGCGGCGCATGGCGAGGCGGAAGCGACGGCCCATGTCGGGCAGCTCCTGCCGCCGCGCCGCCGCGGCCAGGATGGCCTCGCCCAGAGCCACCGGGTCACCGGCCGGGCTGACGAACCCCACCCCCTCGCGCTCGATCGCCAGGGAGAGCTCGGTGACCCGGGTCGTCACCACCGGCAGGGCGGCCCGCGACCAGTCCAGGATGCGGTGCTTCGAGCCCAGCCGGACCTCGTAGATGTCCTTCTCGCAGTTGATGCCGACGTCGGCCTCGAAGTAGTAGTTGGGCACCAGGTCCCGCGGCAGCCAGCCCTTGAGCAGGAAGCGGTCGCGGTGGGGCGAGGAGCGCACCAGGTCGACGAAGTGGGGGTAGGTGACCTCGTCGTGGCCGTCGATCTGGCCGCCGGTGGCGACGAAGCGCACCGAGGGGTCGCGGTCCATGGCGTGGACCAGGCCCCGGAACATGGTGTCGACGTCGGTCCAGGTGTTGAAGCCGCCGCTCCACAGCACGACGAACGCCGCGCGGTCGAGCTCCACGCCGCGCAGCACCTCGCGCTCGTGCCGGTAGTCCTGCTCCTCGACGCCGCAGGGGATGGGGTGGACCAGGTCGTGGCCGTCGGTCGAGGAGTTGAGCCGGCCGGCCATGCCCAGCTCGCCGACCAGGGCCCACTTCTGCGCCTCCGACACGGTCGAGAAACGGTCGCCGCGGTAGAGCACGCCGATCATCCGGCGC
The DNA here is from genome assembly GCA_964438135.1 of uncultured Thermoanaerobaculia bacterium. Lineage (GTDB taxonomy): Bacteria > Acidobacteriota > Thermoanaerobaculia > Thermoanaerobaculales > Sulfomarinibacteraceae > CAYTJW01. The sequence goes on along the minus strand of CAYTJW010001219.1, from coordinate 846 downwards.
AGGAAGTAGTCGAGGAAGGAGTCGTCGCGGTACACCGACGCCTTCGCCTGGGCCTCGGCCATGACGTGACCGCACAGGTCGACCCAGACCGGCACCTCCGGCTCCAGCAGCCCCGCGTCGTAGGACGCCGAGCCGTGCGCGAACACGACCGCGTCGGGGCGAAAGGCGGCGCTGACGTCGCGCACGTACGGCGACTGGTAGTAGAGGACGTCGGCGACCGAGGCGTAGACCAGCCGCCCCTGACGGCGGACGATCTCGCTCGGCGCGTCCTCCGGGTAGGTGCGGGGGATGCGCACCGCCACCAGGTGCACGTCGTGGCCGTCCTCGACCAGCGGCTCGGCCAGCTGCCAGGTGCGGGTGCCGGGGCCGAAGCTCCGGTCGGTGGTCTCGAACGGCAGCGGGCTGACGCCCAGGATCAGCACTCGCGACATGTCTGTCTCCTCACCCGTGCCCGTGCCCGGCGCTCCCCGCCCTCTCGACCGCCCGATCGGGCGACGGCCCGCGGCGGTCCGGCCCCCGGCCCACGGGCGTCCGGCTCAACCCGCACGCCCTCGCCCCCCGCGCCCGGCCAGCCACCGCACCGGCGCCGCCAGGGCGGCGCGCAGCCGGTAGTACTGCATCCACGCCCGCCAGGCGCGGGACTGGTGGACGCGCCCGAGCTCGGCGCGGGCCTCGTGGTAGAGGGCCTGCCACTCCTCGAGCCGGCGGTCGGCGAGGAGCGAGACCGGGTTGCCCCGCCCGGCGTCGGCCGCCCGCCGCGCCTCGCGCACCCACACCCGCAGCGCCAGCGTGGTCCGCGCCAGGCTGAACTCCTCTCGCGCCAGCTCGCCGGCCCGGGCGCCCTGG
>CAYTJW010001218.1:0-1857 GCA_964438135.1 uncultured Thermoanaerobaculia bacterium | reverse complement strand
GCGGCGGGTTGAGCCATCCGTCCGCGTCGCCATGGCGCTGCACCAGCGCGCGCGGCAGGGCGGCGCCCGCCGGCAGGCGGTCCACGTCCAGCCACTCGGCTATGCGGCGGCCCACGTCGCCTCCCGGGTCGCGCTCCGACCCGGTCGAGCATGCCCGCGCCGCCTCCCACGCCCGGCCGCCGAGACCGGGCTGGGCGACCACGGCCTCGGCCAGCTCGCGCCCCGTGCCGCGGCTGAGGGGACAGAGGGGCAGGAGCAGGAAGTCGATCAGGAGCTGGGGGTCGACCGGTTCCCAGCAGAGCCGCAGGGCGAGCGGCAGGACCTGCAGTGCGGGCAGGGTCCGCGAGCCGCCCGCCGCGCCCATGGTGGGCAACCCGGCCCGCGCCAGGAGCTGGTCCAGCACTGCCGCCACGGTCGGGTCCTCGCAGCACACCGTCACCCGGTCGAGCGGCCCGGTCCACGACGAGAGAATCGCGGTCAGGTACTGGGCCGCCGCGTGCACGCTCCGCGACCGTACCCAGCGCAGGCTCGGGTCCGAGGCCACCGGCTCGAGGCCAACGCCGAGGAGCTGACGCTGGAGCGACCCCAGGGCGGACCCGACCGGTCCCTGGGGTGCGTCATCCCCGGCCGGCTCGAGGGTCAACCGACCGAGCAGGTCCCGCCAGCGCCTCGGCCACAGCTCGGGGCCCTCCCGCAGCACGCATCGGTGCGCCGGCAGACGCTGACCGCGGCCGAGGGCGGCAACCACCGCGTCCAGCCGCTCGCTCTCGCCCGCCGGGATGCCCTGCGCCCCGGCCACCGCGCGGGCGAGGTCGCGGACCAGGTCGGGCAGTCCGCCGGCGTCCTGGCCGTCCCAGCCCGCGAGCCGCAGCTCGTCCCAGCACTCGAGGAGCGCGCTCGCCGTGGCCCATCGGTCCCGCCCCAGGCTCCCCTCGAACGAGTGCCCCGGGCAGCTCTCGAGGGCGCGGGCGAGGGCCGCCACCCGCTCGAAGTGGGGCGCCAGCTCCCGGCGCAGGCCGAGTTGGGCCTCGAGCCAGCCGAGGAGCACGCCCCGGCCGCCGCGGTGGGTGGCGAGCAGGCCCTCGCCCAGGGGCGGGCCAGGGCGACCCCAGGCGAGGGACACCTCGAGGATGGTCAGGAGGGGGCGGCGTGCTGCGACGGCCGTCGAGGTGGTCACTGGACGGTCACCCGCACGAGTGTAGCGCGGCCCGCGCGCGACAGGCGATCTCGAACGGGGCAGTGACCCAGCCCGCAGCGCGGGTCCCACGGCTGCCCTGCCGCCCGGGCGCCCGCGGCCGGGTGGTAGACTCCCCCGACCGTGGCACGACCCCTCGCCCCGCGCCCCCGGGAGGCCTTCCCGGCGCGCCCCGACGGCCCCGGCGGCGCCACCCTGGTGGCCGGGCTGCAGTGGGGGGACGAGGGCAAGGGCAAGGTCGTGGACCTGCTCGCGGCCAGCCACGACCTGGTCGTGCGCTTCAACGGCGGCGACAACGCCGGCCACGCCCTCAAGGTCGGCGGGCGCCGGTTCGCGGTCCGCCTGGTGCCCGCCGCCATCCTCCACCCGGCCGTGCTCAAGGTGATCGCCAACGGCGTGGCGGTCAACCCCGCCACCCTGCTCGACGAGGTCGAGGAGCTCGAGGCCGCGGGGCTCGACCTCTCCCGCCTGGCGCTGAGCGACTCGGCCCACCTGGTCATGCCCTGGCACGCGGCGGCCGACGCCGGAAGCGGCGTCCGCACCATGCGCCAGGGCATCGGCCCGGCCTACGCCGACAAGGCCGGCCGGGTCGAGGCGGTGCGGCTCGGCGAGGTCCTCGACCCGGCGGCGCTGGCCGAGCGGCTCGAGCCCCTCGCCGCGGC
>CAYTJW010001217.1:0-1858 GCA_964438135.1 uncultured Thermoanaerobaculia bacterium | reverse complement strand
GGCCGGCCGGGGCGCCGGTCGCCTGGTCGCCGGCCAGGCGCAGGGGAGCGCGGCAGCGGTCGACCGGCCCGGCGCCGGGCGGGAACGGCTCCGTCGACACCCGCTCGCAGGCGGGGGTGGCGAGCCGGCCGGTGGTGGCGCAGAGGGCGACCAGGCGGTGGCCGCGCGGCAGCGGGAACGACAGGTCGTCGAGGCCGTCGGCCTGGTCCGGGTGGAGGTGGAGCATGACCCGCTGCACCAGGGCGGCGGCGCAGCCGTAGCCGGTGACGCGGTTCATGGTCGAGAAGTGGGGGTGGCCGGCCCAGGCGGCGACCAGGTAGCGGCTCGAGTAGGCCACCGCCCAGGCGTCGTGGTAGCTCGACGAGGTGCCGGTCTTGACCGCCACCGGGAACGGGTACTCGAGGTGGCCGGTGCGCGGGAAGCAGGGCAGGCGGGCCATGGGGTCGGCGAGGTAGAGGGTGACCAGGCGGGCGGTGTCCTCGCCGATCACCCGCCGCGGCGGCTCGACCGGCTGGCCGCGGTACCAGCGCAGGTCGCCGAGGAGGCCGCCGTTGGCGAGGGCGGAGTAGGCCCGGGCCAGCCGCTCCAGGGTCGTCGGCAGGCCGCCGATGGCGAGGCCGAGGCCGACCCTCCGCGCCGGCACCGAGCCGTCGTGGAGGCCGAGGTCGGCCAGGAAGGAGGCGCCCTGCTCGAGGCCGAGCCGGTTCAGCAGCTCCACCGCCGGCACGTTGCGCGAGGTGGCCAGCGCCGCCCGCGGCAGGAGCGGCCCGAGGAAGCGCTCGTCGGCGTTGCCGACCTCGCCCGGGCCCCGCGCCAGGTCGTCGAGGACCGTGGCCGGGTCGATCAGCCCCAGGTCGAGGGCGCGGGCGAAGAGGAAGGGCTTGAGGGTCGAGCCCGGCGAGCGGGGGATGCGGGCGTAGTCGATGGCGCCCTCGTGGCGCTGGTCGAGGTAGGAGGTCGAGCCGACCCAGGCCAGCACCTCGAGGGTGGACGGGTCGAGCACCACCACGGCGAGGTTGCCGACCCCGCGCGCCTCCCAGTCGCGCAGGCTGGCAGCCGCCTCCTCCGTGACCCGCTCCTGCAGGGGGAGGTCGAGGGTGGTCTCGACCACCGTCCGGCCCCCCAGGGCGCGCCGCTGCTCGGGCTCGGCCAGGGTCGCCTCCAGGCCGAGCACGGCGTGCAGCGCCGCCTCGGGCCGGGTGGCGCGCGCCGGCACCCGGATCTCGGCGATCTGCCGCTGGGCCAGCCGGTGCTCGGCGGGCGAGGCGGCGCCGGCCGCGACCAGGCGGTCGAGGATGCGGCGGCCGCGGATGACGGCCAGCCGGCGGCCCTCGGGGGAGAGCGGGTTCATCCGCGCCGGCGACTGCGGGATGGCGGCCAGGAAGGCGATCTCGGCCAGGCTGAGGTCGTCGACCGGCTTGTCGAGGTAGCGGCGGGCGGCGTAGGCGATGCCGTGGGCCTGGTTGCCGTAGGGGACCAGGGTCAGGTACTGGCGCAGCACCGCCTCGCGGCCGTGGCGCAGGGTCAGGGCGAGGGCGGTGGCGGCCTCGACCGCCTTGCGGGCGTAGCTGCGCTCGCCCGGCCGCTGCATGCGCGCCACCTGCATGGCCAGGGTCGAGGCGCCGGAGGAGCGCCGGCCGAGGCGGAGGTTCTGGCTCAGGGCGCGGGCGACGGCCAGCGGGTCGACGCCGGGGTGGAGAGCGAAGCGGCGGTCCTCGATGGCGATGGTCGCCGCCGCCACCCGCGCCGGTACCTCCTCGAGCGGCCAGAACCCGTAGCCGCGCGCGTCGCTGCCGCCGACCTCGCCCAGGAAGCGGCCGTGGCGGTCGAGCAGCAGCAGGCTCGGCGGCGGCGCCCC
>CAYTJW010001216.1:0-1868 GCA_964438135.1 uncultured Thermoanaerobaculia bacterium | reverse complement strand
CGAGCTCGGCCGCCGCCTCGCCGGCCGCGGCCTCCTGGACCACCCCGAGGAGGTCTTCTTCCTCGAGCTGGCCGAGCTCGAGGCGGTGCTCCGCGACGGCGCCGAGGGCGCCCAGCTGGCGGAGCTGGTCACGGCGCGACGGCTCCGGCTCGAGGGGTTTCTCGACCGGCCGGCGCCCGACATCCTGCGCTCGGACGGCGTCCCGTTCGAGGCCCCGGAGCCGCTCGCGGGCGGTGACGGCGGGCTGCGCGGCGTCGCGGCCTCCCCCGGCGTGGCCACCGGGCCGGTGCGGCGCCTCGACCGGCCCGACCCGGGCCTGGTCGGCTCGGGCGAGGTGCTGGTCATGCGCTTCGCCGACCCCGGCTGGACGCCCCTCTTCCCCGCCGCCGCAGGCGTGGTGGTGGAGGTGGGCGGCCTGATGTGCCACGCCGCGGTGGTGGCGCGGGAGCTGGGCGTGCCGGCGGTCTTCGGCGTCACCGGTGCCTTGCGCCTGCTGGCCGACGGCGAGCGGGTGACGGTCGACGGCACCGCCGGCACGGTCACCAGGCGGGGCGCACCCAGCTGAGATTCGCCCGGCCGGCGGAATACCCCGGGCCCGGCGGACGCTGTCCCGGCGGGCGGCCGCCGCCGCCCGAGGGGGACAGCATGGCGACAGCGAGGATCAACCGGCAGTGGCGCCTGGCGGCGCGACCCGAGGCCATGGTGGGCGACGAGCACTTCCGCTGGGTCGAGGAGCCGGCGCCCGAGGTCACCGCGGACGGGCAGGTGCTGGTGCGCACGCTGACGCTGTCGTGCGACCCCACCCAGCGGGGCTGGATGGCGCGCGACACCTACCTGCCGGCGGTGGCGATCGGCGAGGTGATGCGCTCGTTCGGCGTCGGCCGGGTGGTGGAGTCGCGCCACCCGGGCTTCGCCGAGGGCGACCTGGTGCAGGGGCTGCTCGGCTGGCAGGACTACGCCCTGCTCGACGCGACCTCGAGCTCGCGCCTCACCCCGGTGCCGCCGGGCGTGCCGATCCCGCTCGCCATGAGCGCCCTCGGCATCACCGGCCTGACCGCCTACTTCGGCCTGCTCGACGTCGGCCGGCCCGCGGCGGGGGAGACGGTGGTGGTGTCCGGCGCCGCCGGCGCGACCGGCTCGGTGGCGGGCCAGATCGCCCGCCTCAAGGGCTGCCGGGTGGTCGGCATCGCCGGCGGACCCGACAAGTGCCGCTGGCTGCTCGACGAGGCCCGCTTCGACGCCGCCGTCGACTACCGCCACGAGGACGTCGACGCCCGCCTGGCCGAGCTCTGCCCGGGCGGCGTCGACGTCTTCTTCGACAACGTCGGCGGCGAGATCCTCGACGCCTGCCTCGCCCACCTCGCCCTCCACGGCCGGGTGGTGATCTGCGGCGCGATCGCCGACTACAACCGCAGCGAGCCCGGGCCGGGGCCGCGCAACTACCTCAACCTGCTGCTCAAACGGGGCCGGATGGAGGGCTTCATCGTCCTCGACCACCTCGACCGGGCCGCGGCCGCGGCGGCGGAGCTGGGCGCCTGGGTGGCCGCCGGCGAGCTCAGGGTCCAGGTCGACGTCCAGCGCGGGCTCGAGAACGCCCCCCGCACCCTGCGCCGCCTCTTCACCGGCGAGAACCGTGGCAAGCAGCTGCTCGAGGTGGCCGAGGGGTAGCGCGGGGCGCTCACAGCGGGGCGCGCTGCACCGGGATCGGGTCGACGCTCACCGCCCCGGCGGTGCGGGGGTGGTGGGAGGAGGTGACGGCGGTCGACAGCGGCGCGGAGGCCGCACCCCGAGCCCTACGGCGGGGCCGCGCCAGCGTGCGCGTCGAGCCACGCCGTCACGGTCGCGAGGTCGGCCGGGCGGGGCGGCTG
>CAYTJW010001215.1:0-1868 GCA_964438135.1 uncultured Thermoanaerobaculia bacterium | reverse complement strand
CCGCCGGCGGCAGGAAGCGGACGGCCTCGAGGCGGGCGCAGTCCTCCAGCGCCCAGGCCCAGCGACCCAGGCCCTCCAGCCGGTGCTGGAGGCAGGCGGCCAGCCGCTCCAGGTGGGCGGTGTCGGCGGCGGCGTAGCGCAGCAGCCCTGGCGGCAGCGGCCGCTGCCCCCAGTCGGCGGTGCGGGCGCTCTTGTCGAGCGTGACGCCGAGCTCCGCCTCGAGCAGCGCTGCCAGCCCGGTCCGCTCGAGCCCGAGCAGCTGGGCCATGAGCTGGGTGTCGCGCAGGCCCCGCACGGAGGCGCCGTGGTCGCGGTCGAGGACGCGCAGGTCGTAGTCGGCGCCGTGCATCACCACCGGCAGGGTCGGGTCGGCCACCACCGCCCAGAGCGGCTCCAGCGCCGGGCGGTCGAGCGCCAGCGGGTCGGCGACGAAGGTCTGACCGCCCGCGCTCACCTGCACCAGGCACACCTTGTGGAAGTAGGAGTGGAGGGAGTCCGCCTCGGTGTCCAGGGCGAGGCGGCCGGCGCTGCGGCACGCCGCCGCCACCCCGGCCACGGCCGCCGGAGTGTCCACCCAGACCGGGGAGGAGGGTTCCGCCACGACGGCAGAGTAGCAGAGCGCTGACGGCGTGGGTTCGGGCGCCCACCCGGACCGTCGCGCCGCTGCGGGCGGAGCGACGTGGACGTGGTCCTGGTCGTGGACCTGGTCGTGGACGTGGACTTGGACGTGGACTTGGACGTGGACTTGGACGTGGTCGAGGTCCAGGTGCTCACGCGGGGGTCACCGACCCGGAATGCCCCCCACCGTGCTACCGTTCGCGACGGTGGGGGCGCCAGGCCCCCGGACGGAGCCTCGAGCCGTGCGCCCGATCCTCGACCTCGCGACCGCCAAGGTGGCCGTGGAGCTGACCAGCCTCTGCGACCTGCGTTGCGCCATGTGCCCGATGGAGGACCTGCGCCGGCCCAAGCAGCACATGGAGTGGCGCCTGGTGGAGAAGGTCGCGGCCGAGCTGCGCGACCTCGGCGTGCGGGTCGGCTGGCTGCACGAGATGGGCGAGCCGCTCCTCTACCCGCGCCTGGCCGAGGCGGTCGACCTCTTCCCGGGCTGCTCGGTGTCGACCAACTGCATGCGCCTGGACGAGGAGGCCGGCCGGAGCCTGCTCGCCACCTCCCTCGGCCGCATCCGCCTCTGCCTGGACACCGTCGACCCGGAGGTCTACCCGCAGATCCGGCGCGGCGGCCGCCACGACCGGGTGCTGCGCAACGTCCGCGCCTTCCTCGAGCTGGCGCGCGGGGCGCCGATCCGGGTCGAGGTCCAGAAGATGGTCAGCCGCCTCACCGCCCGCGAGACGGTGGAGGACTTCCGCCGCCTGCTCGACCTCGACCGCCACCCCAACGCGCGGGTGGTCGAGAAGACCTGCGAGGGCCTCGACACCTCGGCCGCCACCGACCTCCACGACGCCTACTACGGCTGCTTCCAGGGCTACCCCTGCCGCTGGTTCGTGGTGCTCGCGGACGGCCGCGTGACCCACTGCTGTTACGACGCCCACGGCGAGCAGACGATCGGCGACCTCACCACCCAGACCGTGGCCGAGGTCCTCGCCTCGCCCGCCCTCGAGCGGGTCATGACCGCCTTCAGGTCCCGCGACTGGGCCGCCCTGCCGCGGTGCGGCGAGTGCTACCGCCACGCCACCGGCACCGGCGCGGTGGTCGACCAGCTGCTGCAGATCGGCCACCGCCTCGACCGCGTCATCCCGGTCAAGCGGATCGCCCGCCGGATCATCAACCGCTAGCGGGCGAGGCGTTCGGCTGCCAGCTGAGCCTGTTTCAAAACCCCTGTCATCCCGAGGAGACCCGCAGGGTCGACG
>CAYTJW010001214.1:0-1871 GCA_964438135.1 uncultured Thermoanaerobaculia bacterium | reverse complement strand
TGGCCTGCCGTCGACCGGCGCCTGCGGGCGCCCGGCGGCGCGGCGGGGGTCGCCTGCCCGGGCCGGGAGCCTCCCGGCCCCCCCCGCGGGGCGTGCCACGGCGCGGCGGAAGGTGTAACATTGAGATTCGGCCCGTGGGGGAAGGGGCCGCGCCGCCTCGGGCAGCGGGAGGGCGGCGCCGTTGCGGGGGGTTGGATGCAGCTGCTGCTGGTCCTCGCCGGTCTGGTGGTCGGGCTCGTGGTGGGGTTTCTCGTTGCCAGCGGGCGGCGGCGCCCGGGGGAGGTGACCGCAGCCGCGGAGGACCTCGACCTCGCCGCCGGGCCCGCTCCGCTGGTGGTCGCCCCGCTGGCCGTGGAGCCTGCGCCGGCCAAGCCCCCGGTGGAGACGGTCCCCGCGCCCGAGCCGGTCGCGGAGCCGGCGCCCGAGCCGGTCGTCGAGGCGGCGCCCGAGGAGCCGGCCGAGCCGCAGCCGCCGCCCGGCCCGTCCCTCGAGGAGCGGCTCGAGGAGGCCCGCCAGCAGGGGGCCCGGCTGGCGAGCCGGGTCGAGCAGCTGGAGTCCGAGGCGCGACGCCTGCGGGTGTGGGCGGCGAGCCAGCTGCAGCGCTCGGCCGACCAGCTGCAGGCGCTGTGGAAGAAGGAGAAGCTGCCGACCCGGGTGCACGAGATGGGGCGGCCGTTGGGCGAGGCGGTGATGGCCGAGGTCGAGCAGCTGGCCGAGCCGCTGGCGGAGTGGAGCCGCAAGCTCGACCTGGGCGGCGCCGAGGTCCACTACTGGCTCGGGCTCTGGCACGCCCTCGCCGGCCGGTCGACGGCGGCGGTGGAGGCCTTCGAGCACGCCATCCGCCTGGGCATCGAGGGCGAGGGGCTGCGCGACACGCAGATGGCGCTCGGCGACACGCTGTGGCTGCTGGAGCGGCGCAAGCGGGCCCGCGACGCCTACCGCCGGGCGCTGGACAAGAAGCGGGTGCCGGCGGTGGTGCTGCAGCGCTGCGCCCAGGTGGCGTTCGACGAGCGCGCCTACGACGAGGTCCTGTCGCTGCTCGAGCCGCTGCTCGAGCGCAAGCACACCCCGGTCGAGGTCTTCCTCCTCGCCAGCCTGGCCGCGGGCAAGAAGAGCGACCACGCCCGGGCGGTGGCGCTGTGCGAGGCGGGCCTGCGCAAGTTCCCGGACACGCCGCAGCTGCTGGCGGCGATGCTCGTCCCCCTCGGCATCCTCGGCCAGGCCGAGCGGCTGCAGGAGGTCGCGGGCCGTGCCCGGGAGCTCGACCCGCAGCTGGCCGAGGTGCCGTACTCGCTCGGCGTCGTGGCGATGCGCGCCGACGACCTCGACGGCGCCACCGAGCTGTTCCACGAGGCGCTGCGGCTGCGGCCCGAGTACCCCGAGGCGTACTTCTGCCTGGGGGTGATCCACAACCGCCGGGGCGAGTTCCGCAAGGCGCTCGAGCTCCTGCGCCGCGCCGTCGAGCTCAGGCCGGACTACGCCGAGGCCTACTACAACATGAAGGACTCCTACGAAGGCCTGCGCGACTTCGAGAGGTCGATCGCGGTCCTCAAGAAGGCGGTCCAGCTCAACCCCGAGTACCGCTAGCCCCCGCCCCTCCCCGGCCCTGCGCGTGCCCGTTCCCGACAGCCCGGGAGGGCGGGGGAGCTGTCGGCTGAATGCTGACGGCTGAAAGCTCTTTCCTTCCGTTCCCTCTCGCCGCCTCCTCCGCTACAATCCCCCGGATCGCCAGTGCCGCCGACCGCGGCACGACCGGGGGAAACCGCCATGGCCCCACCGCCCGCGTCGACTCGTGCCGTGCTCGCCCTCGGCTGGCCGCTCCTGGCCGCCGTCCTCGCGCTCCTGCTCGCCTGCTCGTCGAGCGGGCCGCC
>CAYTJW010001213.1:0-1873 GCA_964438135.1 uncultured Thermoanaerobaculia bacterium | reverse complement strand
CCCGCCTTCCAGCGCATCGCCCGGCGGCTGTCCGCGTTCGAGCTGATGGCCGACGACGCGGGCGGCGAGGGGGGCGGGGCCGACCTCGAGCCGGGCCCGGGCGGCGACCGGCGGTCGGGGCGCTTCCTCGGCTTCTACAGCCGCGACGGCCTGCGCCGGGCGCTCGAGGCGTACGGCGTCCAGGCCGCGCTGGCCGCGCAGGGCCTGGGCGACTACGACCTGGTGGTCGACACCCGCGACCCGTTCCTGCACCGGGCCGAGGTGCTGCTCGGCGGGGTGCGCGACGACGACCACCGCCTGGTCGACCTGGTGGTGCGCCAGCAGCGGGTGCGGGCGGTGCGGGAGGGCGAGCGGGTCGACCCGGCGGAGTCGTTCTCGGTGCTGCTGGTCGAGTGGCTGTGCCAGCAGAACCCCCGCGCCGCCTTCAGCCGCGCCCGGCCGCGGCTGCCGGGGCAACGGTGGCCCGGCCTCGGCCTCGGCTTCGCCATGAACAACCTCACCCAGCTGATGGCGCAGCGGCTCGGCCACGACGGGGTGTTGGTGGTGCCCGAACGCTTCCACCTGGCGGTGATGTACCGCCGTCTCGGCTACCAGTTCGCGGTCGCGCGCCACCGGGTCGAGGTCGAGCTGGTCGAGGGGGGCACCCGCGAGCTGCACCTGGCCACGGTCGCCTGGGCCGTGGAGCGGGGCTTCGTCCGCCTGCCGGGCGAGGACGGGGGCGCGGTCGAGCCCTGGGCCTACCAGCCCGGGGAGATGGCGGTGGCGGTGTCGCGGCGGTTGCAGTGCCACCTCGGCAGCCGGTCGTCGCTGCTGCCCTGGCTGCTGCAGCTGCGGCGCCGGCGCCGGGTGGTGGTCGACCTGGAGGGCTTGCGTCGCTCGCTCGAGGCCGACCCGGTGGAGGGCCTCGAGCCGGACAGGCTGACGGTGTAGGCCCGCGCCTCACCCCCCGGGTGCGGTGGGGGCGTGGCGGTGGGCGCGGGCGGCAACCGGGCGAGCTGAGCTACACTCCTGTCATGGTGCGGTGCGGGCTGGCGGTGGTTGCCGTGGCGGTGGCCCTCGGCGGGTGTGGCCGCGCCCCGTCGACGCCGCCGCCGGTGCGGCTCGCGTACCAGCACGAGATGGTGACCCTCGACCCGCACGCCCACGACGACTCGGTCACCGGCTCGGTGCTCTCGGCCGTCTACGAGGGCCTGGTGTCGTTCTCGCCCGGCCACGCCATCCGGCCGTGCCTGGCCGAGCGCTGGACCTCGCCCGACCCGACGACCTGGCGCCTGTGGGTGCGGCCGGAGGTGCGGTTCCACGACGGCCGGCCGCTGGCGGTGGACGACGTGGTCGCCTCGCTCCGGCGCGCCCGTTTCGCGCCGGGCTCGGCCATGACCACCTACCTCGAGGCGGTGGCCGACGTGCGGGCGGTGCCCGGGGGGGAGCCGGTGGTCGAGGTCACCACCCGGGCGCCGTTCCCTCTCCTCCTCACCCGCCTGGCCATGGTCGCGATCGTGCCGCGCGAGCACGACGTGGTCAACCCGGTCGGGACCGGCCCCTTCCGCTGGCAGGCGGGCTCGGTCCGGGGGCCGGTGCTGCTGCGCCGGTGGGAGAGGTACTGGGGGCCGCGGCCGGCCGCGGACGAGGTCCGGGTCCGGTTCGTCGCCGACCAGGCCCAGCTCGAGCGCGAGGTGCGGGGCCAGCGGCTGGACGTCGTCGCCGTCACCTCGCAGGACTTCATCCGCACCCACACCCTGGCCCAGCCCTGGCGCCTGATCGGCATCCCGTCCGCGTCGATCACCGTCCTCGGCGTGGGCGTGACCCACCCGCCGCTCGACGACGCGCGGGTCCGGCAGGCGCTGGAGCTGGCCGTCGACCGCCGCGCCCTGGT
>CAYTJW010001212.1:0-1873 GCA_964438135.1 uncultured Thermoanaerobaculia bacterium | reverse complement strand
CCCACCTCCGGCTGCTGGCCGGGGCGGGAGCGGTCGACGTCGGGCGCGCCCGATCAGCCCTCGACCTCTTCGACCAGGTGCGCGCCATGACGTGGCGGCTGCTGCACCCGAGGGGGTGAGCGCCCACCCCCCGAACGCGGCCGCACCGCCGCCGCCCCTGACGCCGTCGCTCCCCAGCAATGCCGCGACAACCCCCTCCTCAGGGAGGTCGCCCGCGGCGTCCCCTCCCCCCTCTGCCTTGGGACAACCTCTCACCACGACGACCCCGAGACCACCGTCCCTCACTCCCCAATGCCTCGCCACCAGCCCGCAACCTCCCCACGACCCCATGCCAGCTGCCGTGGCTCACCCACAGCGCAACGACCTCCGGCGGGAGCGCGTTTGCATCCGGCCGCGGACAGCGCTAGGCTACTCCCGATTCGAGCCACCTGTGGGGGAGGGTCGGTTGACATGAGCAGGCTGGTCGCGCTGTACGAGTCGACCCTGGGCAAGAAGGCGGTGATGGCGGTCTCCGGCATCATCCTCTTCCTCTTCGTCGTCGGCCACATGGCCGGGAACATGCAGATCTACTTCCACCGGGAGGGCCTCAACCACGAGGCGCTCCTGCTGCGGACCTACTGGCCGGCGCTGTGGGCGGTGCGGGCGGTGCTGCTCGCCTGCGTCGGCATCCACGTCCTGGCCGCGGCCCAGCTGTGGTGGCGCAACCGCACCAGCCGGCCGGTCAAGTACCGGGTGTTCCGGCCGCCGGCGGTGGACTACGCGGCCAAGACCATGGTCTGGAGCGGGCCGATCATCGCCGCCTTCGTCCTCTTCCACGTCCTCGACCTGACCACCGGGACGGCCCACCCCGGCCTCGCCTTCCAGGAGGGGACAGCGGTCGAGGCGGCCGCCGTCTTCGTCAACGTGGTCGCGAGCTTCTCGCGCCCGGCGGTGGCGCTCTTCTACATGATCGCCAACGCCCTGCTCGGGGTCCACCTCTACCACGGGCTGTGGAGCCTGTTCCAGACCATGGGCTGGGACCACCCGCTCTACCTCGCCGCCCGGCGGCCGCTGGCCGTGGTCCTGGCGGCGGTGGTCGCGCTCGGCAACATCTCGATCCCGCTCGCGGTCCTGACCGGGCTGGTGGGCTAGGGGAGGTGCGGTGATGAAGCTCGATGCACGGGTTCCGTCCGGGCCGGTGGCGGAGAAGTGGCTGCGCCGCCGGGACGAGATCAAGCCGGTCAACCCGGCCAACAAGCGCAAGTACTCGGTGATCGTGGTCGGCACCGGGCTGGCCGGGGCGTCCGCCGCGGCCGCGCTCGGCGAGCTGGGCTTCCGGGTCAAGGCCTTCTGCTACCAGGACAGCTCGCGCCGCGCCCACTCCATCGCCGCCCAGGGCGGCATCAACGCCGCCAAGAACTACCAGAACGACAACGACACCGTCCACCGGCTGTTCCTCGACACGGTCAAGGGCGGCGACTTCCGCGCCCGCGAGGCCAACGTCCACCGGCTGGCCGAGGTGTCGATGGCGATCATCGACCAGGCGGTCGCGTCGGGCGTGCCCTTCAACCGGGACTACAGCGGCTACCTGGCCAACCGCTCCTTCGGCGGCGCCCTGGTGTCGCGCACCTTCTACGCCCGCGGCGCGACCGGCCAGCAGCTGCTGCTCGGCGCCTACTCGTCGCTGGCGGCGCAGGTGGCGGCCGGCACGGTCGAGCTCCACTCGCGCTCGGAGATGCTCGACCTGGTGGTGGTCGACGGCCAGGCGCGCGGCATCGTCACCCGCGACCTTTCGACCGGCAAGGTCGAGTGCTGGGCGGGCGACGCGGTGCTCCTCTGCACCGGCGGCTACGCCAACGTCTTCTACCTGTCGACCAACGCCAAGGGCTGCAAC
>CAYTJW010001211.1:0-1875 GCA_964438135.1 uncultured Thermoanaerobaculia bacterium | reverse complement strand
GCGTCCGCGCCCAGCCGGTCGACCGCCGCCAGGCGCAGGTGGCCGAGCTCGCGCCAGGCCCAGGCGTCGAGCGGGTTCCGCTCGAGCCGGGCGCGGAGCAGGCCCTCGGCCTCGGCGCGCAGCCGGCGGCGCTCGAGCTCCCCGTGCAGCACCAGCTCGAGCTCGTCGTGGCCGGGGCGCTCTCGGACCCAGCGGCGGGCCTGCTCCAGCGCCGCCGCCGGGCTCTCCTGGCGCGCCAACGCCTCGAGGCAGAGCCGACAGGCGGCGACGTCGTCGGTGCTCGCCTCGAGCCAGGCCTGGCCGAACGCGAGGGTCTCGCGCCAGTGGCCGGCGGCGTGGTGGAAGCGGGCCGCGGTCTCCAGGTGGAGGTCGCGGTGGCCCGCCCGCTCCACCTCGCCGAGCGCGGCCGCGGCGAGGTCCCAGCGGCCCATGCGCACCCACAGCTGACACGCCCGGGCGTGCAGGAAGGCGTCGTCGGGCCGGCGCGACAGGCCCCGCGCCATGGCGGCGACGGCCTGCTCCGGCCGGCCATACTCCTCGAGCGCCTCGACCAGGGTGGCGTGCGGGCCGCCGCCCTTGAGGAGCTCGCCCAGGCGCTCGACCCGGCGCTCGAGCAGGGCGAGCGCCTCGGCCTCGTGGCCCTCGAGGCGCAGCGCGTCGGCGGCGGCGCGGGCGTAGTGCTCGTTCTCCTCCTCCAGGCAGGCGGCGAGGCGGAGCGGCAGCAGGCTCGCCCGGGGGCGGCCGCGGCGGGCGAGGACGTCCCCCAGCACGTGGTAGAGCTCGGCGGCGACCGGGAAGTAGCGCAGGCCACGGCGGAGCAGGCGCTCGGCCGCCGCCGCGCCGTCGTCGGACAGGCCGAGCAGGTCGGCGTACTCGGCCACGTAGGGGGCGGGCGGGAACCACCAGCCCTGGCTCTCGCGGATGCCGGGGTGAACGCCCCGCTCGACCAGGTCGGCCAGGGTGGCGCGCAGGCGGGCCGTGTCGCGGGTGCGGTTGAGGCTCGCCAGCAGCTCCCGGCGCAGGGGCAGGCAGGCGGGGAGCTCGGCCAGCAGCTCCTCCTGCAGGCCGATGGCGGCGCGGGCGTCGCCGGCGAGACCGTGGCAGAGCGCACGCAGGCGACGGCTGAAGGGGTGGCCGGGCCAGCGCCGCTCGAGGCCGGCCACCGCCTCCTCGCCGGCCGCCAGGCCCCGCTCGTCGAGGGCCCGCTCGAAGCGCAGCATGGCGGCGTAGGGCTCGACCGCGGCGGCGGGGATGAGCTCCAGCAGCTCGGCCTGCTCGGGCGGGACCACGGCCAGGGCCTTGGGCCCGAACGGCGCCTCGTCCTCGTGCAGCCGGTCGAGGAGGACCCGCACCCACCGCTCCTCGCCCGGGTCGTGCAGGACCAGCGTCCCGGTGGCCCCGTCCAGGCCGACGGCGGCGGTGGCGTGGCCGGAGGCGAGCGACTCGGTCAGGTAGACGAAGGGCAGGCCCGCCTCGAGCAGGGAGCGGGCCAGCTCGGGCGTGACCACGAACGGCCGGGCGAGGAAGCCGCGCCGTCGCAGCCAGTCCGCCAGCCGCCACACGGCGGTGCCGTTGTAGGTCAGCTCGCGGGCCAGCAGGTCCTCGTCGAGGGCGGCGCCGAAGGCGGACAGCGCCGTTGCCACCGCCGCCGGCAGGCAGGCCTGGTGCTTCTGGTGCACGGGGCGAAACGGGAGCAGGTGCAGCCGGCCGCCGCCGTGGTCGCTCAGGTTGCGGAGCAGGGCGCGGAAGTAGGGGGACAGGATCTGGCCGGCCTGGGCCGTGACCCGCTCCCGGTCGCCCGCGAGCACCGCGGCGTCGACCTGCGCGCAGGCGAGCCGGGAGCGGGTCTGGCGGTCGGCGAGGGGCGCCTGCGCC
>CAYTJW010001210.1:0-1878 GCA_964438135.1 uncultured Thermoanaerobaculia bacterium | reverse complement strand
TGATCCAGGAGGGCTTCGTGGCGCGGATCAACCGCGGCGGCGAGCGCCACGTCCCGCTCCCCCTCGAGCAGCGGCCGCGTGCCCAGCTGCCAGTCGCCGTCCGCGAGCCGGAACGACACCGGTCTCCCCCGCCGCAGGCCGCCGCCAGGGCGAGACCGGCGAGCAGCAGCGCCCGGCGGCCGTCGACAGCCCAGCCGCGCCAGCGGCCGCGCACCACCCTGTCCAGACCCGGAACGAGCACCCGCGCCCCCTCGCCGCGCCACCGGAATGTAGCACGGCCGACCGGCCTCTCCCCGCCGACGCCGGCCCACCCTTCCGCCGGCCCGGAAGGGGGTGGTATGGTGAGGTCGCGCCACCCCTGGAGGGCACGGCATGGACACCGCCAGCCGCGACAGCCGGTCGACCATCCTGATCGTCGACGACAGCCCGGAGAACCTCACCGCCCTCGGCGCCGTCCTCATGCCCGAGCACCGCGTGCGGGTGGCGAACGGCGGCCGCAAGGCCCTCGGCATCGTCGAGTCCGACGACCCGCCCGACCTCGTCCTGCTCGACGTCATGATGCCCGAGGTGGACGGCTTCGAGGTCTGCCGCCGCATCAAGGCCAACCCCGCCCGGCGCGACATCCCGGTCATCTTCGTCACCGCCCTCGACGAGGCCAGGGACGAGCGGTTGGGGCTCGAGATCGGCGCCATCGACTACCTGACCAAGCCGATCAACCCGGCCCTGGTCGGCGCACGGGTCCGCAACCACCTCGAGCTGATCCGCGCGCGGCGGGCGCTGGCCGAGCAGAACGTGGCCCTCGAGGCCAGGGTGGCGGAGCGGACCGCCGACCTCGAGCGGACCCAGGAGGAGCTGAAGCAGAGCTACCTGGAGACCATCCACCTCGCCTACGACGTGATGAGCCAGGCGGACGACTTCCTCGGCACCCACTGCAAGCGGGTCGCGGGCTACGCCGCCCGGCTCGCCGAGCGGCTCCGGTTCGACCGCGAGCCCGCGTTCGACGTCTACGTCGCCGCCCTGCTCCACGACATCGCGCTGGTCAGCCTGCCGCAGGAGGAGCTGCGACGGCTCTTCCTGCTCGAGACGCCCTCGCGCACCGGCGACCGCCTCTACTGGGCCCACCCCGTGGCGCAGCTGCAGGTGATCTCGACCAGCGCCCGCTTTGCCCGCACCGCCGACATCATCGCCCGTCACCACGAGAGCCTGGACGGCTCCGGCTTCCCGGCCGGCTCCTGGGGCGACACCATCCCGATCGGCAGCCGCGTGCTGGCGGTCGCCGACCGCTGGGACATCTTCAGCCACGTCGTGCCCCGGCCGCACACCGAGCCCCCCTCGTTCGAGACTTTCATGGACCGCAACATCGGCAGGCTGGACCTCGACGTGCTGGAGGCGCTGGCCGCGGTGCTCCGCCAGGGCGACCCGTTCTCGCGCACCGTCGACCGCCAGCCCGGGCAGCTGGAGCCCGGCATGGTGCTGGCGCGGGCGGTCCGCACCACCCGGGGCACGGTCCTGCTCAGCGCCGGCACGGAGCTCAGGCGCGACCACCTGCAGGAGCTCGAGCCCTACGCGGCCGGCGGCGAGCTCGAGCTGCCGCTCCGCGTCTACCGCCACGACGAGGACTGAGGGCCGCGGCACCGCCCGTGGCGGCCGCCGCTCAGGGGGATGGGCTCGAGCCGCCCCGGGCCGCGGCGCGGGCCCGCCACCGGCAGAGGAGGTGGAGGGCCAGCAGCACCGGCACCGCCAGCAGGCCGGCAGCCAGCAGCGCCAGCGCCGCCAGGCCCACCGCCTGCGCCAGCCCGGAGTCCCACCCCGGCACGAGGCACACGCCGGCGACCACGACGCCGGCGAGGATCTGCGCGGCGACCACGGCGGTGGCCA
>CAYTJW010001209.1:0-1879 GCA_964438135.1 uncultured Thermoanaerobaculia bacterium | reverse complement strand
CGGAGCCGGGGCCGCCGCCGTAGCGGTGCCCTTTCCGTGCTAGCCTGCGCGGCCCCGGGGCTCGCCGAGCGCGCCCGGGGTGGAGGCTCGAGCCATGCAGGGAGCGACCAGGGACGACGTCCGCAACCTGGCGATCATCGCCCACGTGGACCACGGCAAGACCACGCTGGTGGACGCCATGCTGTGGCAGGGCGGCATCTTCCGCGACAACCAGGTGGTCGCCGAGCGGGTCATGGACTCGATCGACCTGGAGCGCGAGAAGGGCATCACCATCATGGCCAAGAACACGGCCATCACCTACCGGGGAACCCGCTTCAACATCGTCGACACCCCCGGCCACGCCGACTTCGGCGGCGAGGTGGAGCGCACCCTGGCGATGGTGGACGGGGTCATGCTGCTGGTCGACGCCTCCGAGGGGCCGCTGCCGCAGACCCGCTTCGTGCTGCGCAAGGCGCTCGAGCTCGGCCTGCCGCCGATCGTCGTGATCAACAAGATCGACCGGTCGGACGCTCGGCCCGAGCAGGTCCTGGACGAGGTCTACGACCTCTTCATCGACCTCGACGCCAGCGACCACCAGCTCGACTTCCCGGTCCTCTACTGCAACGCCCGCAAGGGCGTCTGCCGGCGCTCCCCCGACGGGCCGGACGAGACCCTCGAGCCGCTCTTCGACGAGATCCTGCGCACCGTGCCGCCGCCGCGCCACCAGGAGGGGGCGCCGCTGCAGCTGCTCGTGACCAGCCTCGACTACGACGACTACGTCGGCCGCCTCGCCGTCGGCCGGGTGTTCAGCGGCCGCCTGCGCAAGGCCGAGGACATCGCCCGCTGCCGGCGGGACGGCGAGGTTGCGTCGGCGCGGGTCACGCTCCTCTACGGCTTCCAGGGTCTGGCCCGGGTCGAGGTCGGCGAGGTCGGCCCGGGCGACATCGTCGCCGTGGCGGGGCTCACCGAGGTCGGCATCGGCGACACCCTCACCGCGCGCGACGACCCGCGGCCGCTGCCGCCGATCCACGTCGACGAGCCGACCATCGCCATGGTCATCGGCATCAACACCTCGCCCATGGCGGGCCGGGAGGGGCAGCACGTCACCGCCCGCAAGCTCAAGGAACGCCTCGACCGCGAGCTGCTGACCAACGTCTCGATCCGGCTCGAGCCGACCGACTCGCCGGACGCCTTCAAGGTCACGGGCCGGGGCGAGCTGCAGCTGGCGATCCTGGTCGAGACCATGCGGCGCGAGGGCTACGAGATGTCGGTCGGCAAGCCGGAGGCGGTGACGCGCACGGTCGGCGGGGTGCTGCACGAGCCGATGGAGCGGCTGGTGGTCGACTGCCCGGAGGAGTACATCGGCGTGGTCACCGCCAAGGTCGGCGGCCGGCGCGGGCGGATGACGCACATGGTCAACCACGGCACCGGGCGGGTGCGGATGGAGTTCTCGATCCCGTCCCGCGGCCTGATCGGCTACCGCACCGAGCTGATGACCGACACCCGCGGCACCGCCATCGCCAACCACCTGTTCGACGCCTGGGCGCCGCACCAGGGGGAGATCGCCCGCCGCGCCACCGGGGCGATGGTGGCGGACCGGCCGGGGCGATGCACCGCCTACGCCATCGAGCACCTGCAGCCGCGCGGCGAGCTGTTCGTGTCGCCCGGGGACGAGGTCTACGAGGGCATGGTGGTGGGCGAGAACGCCCGCGAGGCCGACATCGACGTCAACATCACCAAGGAGAAGAAGCTGACCAACATGCGCGCCTCCACCGCCGACGAGGCGGTGCACCTGGTGCCGCCCCGCCGGATGAGCCTGGAGCAGGCGCTGGAGACGATCCGCCAGGACGAGCTGGTCGAGGTCACCCCCGAGGCCTTCCGCCTGCGCAAGAAGGTCCTG
>CAYTJW010001208.1:0-1882 GCA_964438135.1 uncultured Thermoanaerobaculia bacterium | reverse complement strand
GGTCGAGCTGCGGCGCGGCGAGCGGCCGGACGGCCTGGCGGCGGCAGCGAGCCGGACCTCCCTCGGCGGCCTGCTGATCAGCCGGGGAAACCTGGCCGCCGCCACGGTTGCGCTGCGGCAGGCCCTCGCCACGCAGGAGAGGCTGGCGCCCGGCTCGCTGGGGATCGCCTCGACCTGGAGCGAGCTCGGTGTCGCCGCGCTGCGCCGCGGCGATGCGGCGGCGGCGGAGCGCCTGTTCGGCCTGTCCCTCGAGCTGCGCCGTCGCCTGGTCCCCGACAGCCTGGAGGTGGCCGCCAGCCTCAGCAACCTGGGCAACGTGTACTCCGACCGCCACGACCTCGCCGCGGCCGAGGGCTGCTTCCGCGAGGCGCTGGCGATCAAGGAGCGCCTGGCCCACGGCAGCCTGGACGTGGCGTTGACCCTCGACAACGTCGGCGGCGTCGCCTTGCGCCGGGGCGACCTCGACCTCGCCGAGGAGCTCTTCCGGCGCAGCCTCGCGCTCAAGGAGGCGGTCGCACCCGGCAGCCTGGACGTGGCCAGCACTCTCGGCAACCTGTGCACCCTCGCGCGCAACCGGGGCGACCTGGGCGCGGGCGGTCCCGCGCGACACCGCGGTCGTGCACTTCGCCTGTCACGGGCTGGCGGACGAGCTCTTCCCGCTCGAGTCCGCGCTCGCCCCGGCGCCGTCGGCCGACGGCGGGGAGGTCGACAACGGCCTGCGGCAGGCGTGGGAGGTGCTCGAGGCGCTGCGGGTCGACGCCGAGCTGGTCACCCTGTCGGCGTGCGACACTGCGCTCGGCAAGGACCTCGCGGGCGAGGCGTGCTCGGCCTCACCCGCGCCTTCCAGCACGCCGGCGCGCGCTCGGTGCTGGCCTCGCTGTGGAGCGTCAACGACCGCTCCACGGCCGAGCTGATGCGGCGCTTCGACGCCCACCTCGAGCGCGGTGCGGCCCGCGACGAGGCGCTGCAGGCAGCCATGCTGGAGCTGATGAACGGCCCGGTCGACGTCGACGACCCAGGCGGCGCCCGCGCGGCGCTCGACGCCACCCACCCCTTCCACGGGGCCGCCTTCCAGCTCTGCGGCGACTGGCGGTGACGGCGGCCCCGGGCGTGGTAGTGTGGGGTGGGGGGCACGCCCACGACGACCGTCGGCTGGGACTCCGCGTGGCACCCGCGGCGGGTGGCGGGCCGCATCGCGGCGCTCGCGCCGGCTCTCGGGCTGGCCGCGCTCGCCGCGGCGGCCGGCGCCCCCGAGCCCTCGCCGTTCGCGCACAGCCCGCCCTTCGCCCGCCTCGGCATCGACGACGGCCTGTCGCAGAGCGTGGTCACGGCCGTGCTGCAGGACCGCCGGGGGTTCCTCTGGGTCGGCACCCAGGACGGCCTGAACCGCTGGGACGGGCGCGACTTCGAGGTCTTCCGCGCCGACCCCGGGGACCCCGACTCCCTGGTCGGGAGCTACGTCCTGGCGCTGCTCGAGGACTCGACCGGCGCGATCTGGGTCGGCACCACCCGCGGGCTGTCGCGCCACGACCCGCGCGAGGGGAGGTTCGCCAGCTACGAGCCGGACCCGGCGCGGGCCGGGACCCTCGGCCAGCGTCAGGTCTTCGGCCTCGCCGCGGACCGTTTCGGCCGGCTGTGGGTGGCGACCGCGGGCGGTCTCGACTGCTTGCCGGTGGTGGGCCCGGACCGCGGGCCGCCGGCGGCCACCGCCTTTGTCGCCGTCCGCCATCGTCCCGAGGACCCGGCGAGCCTGGACCGGGACGCGGTGTCGGAGGTGCTGGTCGACTCGAACGACGTCCTGTGGGTCGGCAGCGAAGGGGGAGGGGGTCTGAACCGGGCGCAGCTCCGGCTGGGGGAGGGGCCGGCGGGGCTGCGCTTCGAC
>CAYTJW010001207.1:0-1885 GCA_964438135.1 uncultured Thermoanaerobaculia bacterium | reverse complement strand
GGCTGGTGGACGACCTGAACGAGCTGTCGCTGATCGAATCAGGTGCACTCGCGCTCCGCGCGGAGCCGACGGACCTCGTGGAACTCGCGCGCTCCGAGGCGGCCCGCTTCGCCACCCGCGCCGCCGAGCGGGGGATCTCGCTCAGTGTCGAGGCGACTGCCGGGCTGCCCCCGGGCGAGGTGGACCGGGCGCGGATCGGGCAGGTGCTCGCCAACCTGATCGGCAACGCGTTGCGCCACGTGCCCCCCGGGGGATCGATCCTGGTGCGGGTCGGGGGGGCTGTCGGCGCGGGGGTCCCCGGTGCGGCTGGCGCGGGCGCAGGAGACGCCGGACGGCTGTGCGTCGCCGTGGAGGATTCCGGCCCCGGCTTCCCCGCCGCCGAGCGCACGCGGGTTTTCGTGGGTTACTACCGCGTCGAGGGCGCGCGCGCCGCCGTACAGCAGGCAGACCCGGGCGCTGCCGGCGGCGCGGGCCGCGGCCAGGTCGTGCTGCGAGTCGCCCACCACCAGCACCTCGTCCGGGCCGACGCCGAGGCGCCGCACGGCCTCCTCGACCGGCGCCGCCCAGGGCTTCCACAGCCCCGAGTCGCGGGTCAACACCACGTCGAAGGCGAGGCCGAAGCGGCAGAGCAGGTCGGTGGCGTTCTCGGCCGTGTTGTTGGTGACCAGGGCGGTCCGCCAGCCCCACTCGGCGAGCCGCGCCAGCAGCTCCGGCACCCCCTCGTGCAGCCGCGCCGCGCGCGTCGCCTGCCGCTCGATGGCCTCGAGCCGCCGCCACTTCGCCCGCCGCTCCTCGCCGGCGAGGCCGTTCAGGCCGTCGATCAGGGACCCATCCTCGACGCCGAGCTCGCGGCGGATCGCGGGCCAGTCGTAGGCCGAGTCGACCAGGGTGCCGTCGAGGTCGAAGACCGCCGCCCGGACCCCGTGGGTGACGCCCAGCCGCAGCAGCTCGTCGCGCGCGAAGCGGGGCAGGCTCGAGGCGGCCCGGCCCGGCTCGACCGCCCGCCCGACCCAGGCGAGCGGCACGCCGAGTGAGGCCAGGGCGCCCTCGAGCTCGTCGCAGCCGTCCTCGCCGCAGCCCACCAGCAGCGCCCCGGAGCCGATCAGGCCGAGCGGGTCCATGCCCAGCGCGGCGCACAGGGCGCGGGTCTCGGGCGCGACCGGAACCGCGTCGGGCCGCGCCTCCACCTCCAGCCCGGCGGCGCGGCCCAGCTCGAACAGCGCCTCGCCGACGCCGCCCTCGGTGACGTCGTGCAGGCAGCTGACCGCCGGCACCGCGGCCGCCGCCAGCGCCTCGCCCACCACCGACAGCCAGCGGCGCGGGCAGACCTCGGCCCGCGGCCGGAAGGCCGCCGCGCCGGGCACCAGCCGCAGCCGCCCGGCCAGCTCGTCGAGCAGGATCGAGGTCCCCTCGAGGCCGGCAGAGCGGGTCAGGCCGACCCGGTCGCCGGGGCGCAAGCCGCCGGTGGTGAGGGGACGGCCGCACACCCGGCCGAGCATGGTCCCCACCACCAGGCTGTGGTCCAGGCCCGGCGCCACCTCGGTGTGACCGCCGACCAGCGCCACGCCGAGCTCGGCGCAGGCGTCGCGGACCTCCTCCAGCAGCGACCGCGCCCGCTCGGCTGTAGCCTCGGCCTCCGCCAGCAGCACCACCGCCAGGAAGAACAACGGCCGGGCGCCGCGCACCGCCACGTCGTTGGCGTTGACCACCACCGCCAGGCGACCGGCGTCGTGGGCAGTGAAGCTGACCGGGTCCGACGCCGCCGCCCACAGCTCGCCGCCCAGCTCGAGCAGGGCCGCGTCCTCGCCCGCCGCTGGCCCCAGCCGCACCGCCGGCGGCAGCCGCCCCTGCACCAGGTCGGCGATCAGGTCCCAGGGGACCTTCC
>CAYTJW010001206.1:0-1890 GCA_964438135.1 uncultured Thermoanaerobaculia bacterium | reverse complement strand
CGCTTCTGGGCGGCGGAGTACCTCGCCCTGCTCCTGCCCGACGAGCTCGAGGAGCGGTACCACGTCCGCGCCGAGCTGATCCCACTGTGGAAGAACTTCCTCTCCATCCACGTCGACCGCTTCGACCGCCACCCGGAGATGGCCGACCACGGCTCGGCCCACGTCGCCAACCTGGTGACCCTGACCGCGGACCTGCTCTCGAGCCACGAGGAGCTGGCGCTGTCCCCGGCCGAGGTGCTGCTGCTGCTGGCGGCGGTGTTCCTGCACGACATCGGCATGGCCGACGTCGACGAGCCCGCTCCCGCGTGGGGCGACGTGAGCCGCCGCCACGGTCAGCTCAGCGGCGAGAGCATCCTGCGCCACAAGGAGCTCGGCCCGGGCCGCGACCTCCTGCCGCACTTCACCCCGCGCGAGGCCCGGCTGGTCGCCGACGTCTGCGCCTACCACCAGAAGGCGATGCCGCTCGGCGCCCACGACGCACTCGAGCCGGGGGTCCTCCGGACCACCCTGGAGGCGCTCTACCGCGACCCGAGGTCGCGGCGCTTCGCCGGCGGCGAGGTGCGGCCGGTGGTGGTGGCGGCGCTGCTGCGGCTGCTCGACTGCTGCGACCTGCAGGCCTCCCGCGCCGGCTCGACCTGGATCGCCCGCCAGCAGGTGGAGCGCAACAACCGGCTGGCCGGCGAGAGCGCGCAGCGTCTCTCCGCCCTCGCCGCGGTGCTCGAGGCGGCGCGACCGTTGCGAGCGGACGCCCCGCGGCTGGCCGGGGCGCTGGCCGCCATCGAGGAGCTCGAGCGCCGCGAGATCGCGATGGTGGGCGCGCTGCGCGAGCAGGAGGAGCAGTACGCCCGTCACCTCGGCCTGGAGCGGGTGTGGGTGCTGGGCCGCGACGTGGTGGTCCGACCGCGGCGGCCCGAGGACATGGCCGAGGTCGCGAGCCTGCTGTCGGTCGACGCCTCGCCCGCGGCGGCCTTCGCCAGCCTCCGCGAGGACGTGCTCGCGGAGTGGCAGCTGGTCGGGCCGTACCTGCAGGGCGTGTTCGAGCTGGGCGAGGTGCGGCTCTTCGACCCCGCCCGCGACCTCGCCTCGGTCAGCGCCCTGCCGCACGCCCTGGCCATGCTGGCGCCGCCGCCGCCGCGGCGGCCGGGCTTCGCTCGGCGCCGCCAGCTCGACCGGCTGGTGCGGGAGATCGGCCGCGAGCAGGGCCGGGACGAGCCCCGCAACCTGGTGCTGGTGATCGGGCCCCCGGCCGCCGGCAAGTCGACCCTGCTGGGGGAGCTGGCGCACCAGCTCTCCCCCGCCGGTTTCCCGCCCGAGCGGGTCTTCTGCCTCGACCTCGAGCGGCACCAGCCGGTCGAGGCGCTGGTCCGCGAGCTGGCGCGCTTCCTCGCCCGGCTCGGCGACGGGACCTACCTCGACAGGCTGGCGCTCGAGCTCGAGGTGCCGGAGAGCCAGTGGCCGCAGCTGTTCGCGTGCCTCGACCGCAGCGGCGGCGCCCTGCTGCTCGACGGCTGCAACCGTCTGCCGCTGCGGCAGACGGCCTCGCCCGCCTTCCGCTTCCTCGGCCAGCTGCTCGAGTCGGTGCACTGCATGCCGGTGGTGCTGGCCGGCACCACCGTGCCGCACGTGCTCCGGGTGCGCTGGGGCGAGCTCGGGGCGCGGGTGCGGCGCCTCGACCTGGGGCCGGCCGACCCGGGCTGGGCGGAGCGGGCGGCGGCGAAACCGGAGCGCCACGTCTCGGCCGCGCTCAAGGGGCTGCCGGTCGCCGAGGGCGAGCGGGAGCTGCTGCGCCAGGCGCTCGAGCGCTGGGCCTGCTTCCCGCTCCTCCTCGAGCTCATCGCGGCCCGCCTCGAGGCCTTCGCCCCGTGGGCCGGCGGCGGCGCCCTGGCGTGG
>CAYTJW010001205.1:0-1898 GCA_964438135.1 uncultured Thermoanaerobaculia bacterium | reverse complement strand
GGTCGGCGCGCCGGGGCCGCCGGGGGCGGCGGGCTCGGCGCCGCCGGCGCGCTCACTGCGACTCCGGCGGGTAGACCGAGATCTCGACCCGCCGGTTGAGGGCGTGGTTGTCGGGCTGCTCGGCGTCGGCCGGCGCGTCCCAGCCCTTGCCCTCGACGACGAACTTGTTGGGGTCGAACTTGTACTTCTTGACCAGCGCCTGCTTGACCGCGTCGGCGCGGTCCAGCGACAGCCGGGTGACGTCCTCGACCCGCACGCCGCGACCGCGCATCGAGCCGTCGGTGTGGCCGACCACAGCGATCACCGCCCGCTCGTACTGGCCGGCCAGGCGCGCCACCTTCTCCAGCGTCGCCTCCACCGTCGGGTCGTAGAGGGTGTTGGCGATCGCCCGCCCCGACTCGTCGTGCTGCGGCTCGTAGATGTTGGCCGAGTTGGGGTAGAAGTTGATGCGGATGGTCTGGGTCAGGATCGGCGCCTCGGCCTGGACCCGGCTGTAGGAGGTGGGGGCGAAGGTGGTGCGGTACTCGTCCCGCTGGTGGGTGAAGGTCCCGGCCGCGTCGAGCTGCTTGATGACCGAGAAGTCCATCACCTCGTCGAAGCGGACCGGGGTGCCGATCAGCCCCAGCTCGCGGTAGACGAAGGTCACGTTCTTCCAGGTCCGCTCGAAGTTGGCGGGGTCGTTGGCGTTCAGGAAGAAGGTCTTGTTCTCGGCGAAGTTGGTGGAGTGGGCGTCGGCCGCCATCCCCTGCACCTCGTCCGCCCCCATGCCGTAGCCCTCGGCCATCCACTGCATGGCCTGGGCCTTGAAGGTGTCGTCCTTGAGCTGGTCCATGGCCTTGAAGATGCCGGCCACCAGCCCCTTGACCACGTCCGGGTGGTCCTTGGCGAAGTCGGCCCGCACCGCCCACACGTCGGCGATCAGCTTGGAGGCCTCGGCGGTGGTGGTGAGGATGCGCGTCCCCTCGACCTTCTCCGGGATGTTGTAGATGTCCGGCGCCCACGACACGCAGGCGTCGATGGAGCGGTCGGCGACGAAGGCCGCGGCGGCCTCGAAGGCGGTGGCGGTGTAGCGGTGGTTGACCTCGGACGGCTGCAGCCCGGCGTTGAGCAGGAGGTTGTTGAGGAAGTACTGGGAGGGGCTGTTCTGGGCGTAGACCACGGTCTTGCCCTTGAGGTCGCGGGCGGAGGCGATGCTGCCGCGGACGACGATGCCGTCGCCGCCGGACGACCAGTCGACCTGCTGGAAGATGCGCGGCGCGGTGCGGGAGTCCTTCATCAGCTCGGGGGCGAACAGGACCATCATGTCGAGCGTGCCCCAGAGCACGTGGCTGGAGCCGGCGGCGAAGGCGTCGCGCGCCGTCACCGGGTCGTCGATGAGCTTGAGGTTGACCTTGAAGCCATACTCCTTGAAGAAGATGCTCTCGGTCGACGGGCGGAAGCCGTGGTTGGCGGCGACGATCGGCAGCCAGCCGATCCAGACGTTGATCGGGAACTCGACCACCTTCTCGCTCGCGTCCCACCGGTAGGCCGAAACCCCCTTGACCGGCGGCAGGCGCTCGGCCGGGACGTAGCTGTACTCGTTGACGGTGGTGACGCCGGCGGTGTCGGGGGCCTCGATCCTGCCCTGCTGCTGCTGGAAGGCGTCGATGTCGACGTCGCCCTGCGTCCGGCCCTTGGGCAGGATGTAGTCGCGCAGGAAGTAGCCGCCCGCGGCCAGCAGGCCGAGGACGAAGAGGATGATCACGACCTTGCCGAGTGCCGTCGGTCCGACCTTGTCCGCCATCGCGCGCCTCCCTCGGCGGCGCCCGCTCGCGGGGCGCCGCGTTGCCAGCATACCCGGGCCTCGCGCCCGCTGTCTCGGCCCCCGCCCCGGACCGCGCCGGCCCCGGCACGGTGCT
>CAYTJW010001204.1:0-1898 GCA_964438135.1 uncultured Thermoanaerobaculia bacterium | reverse complement strand
TCCATCTCGGCCTCGGAGCGCGCCCGCGAGGTCATGCTCGAGGTGGGCTACGAGAGCGTCCGCCTCGACCCGTTCCCGGGCCGCCTGGAGCGGGGCCTGGTGCTCGGCCCGGCCGGCGGCTCGGTGGCCACCCCGGACGGGGTCGAGCTGGACCTGCCCGAAGGCGCCCTGGCAGCGCGCACGGCGATCTCGGCGCGGCTCCTGCCCCCGGACGAGCTGGCGCAGCTGCCCGAGGTCCTCGGCTTCGCCACCCTGGCCGGGGTGCGCCTGGGGTGGGGCGAGGAGCCCCTGCTCCGCGACGCCACCCTGCGCCTGCCCCTCGACCCGCCGGCCGGCGCCCAGCTGGTCCTGGCCGAGCTGGTGGAGGCCCCGGCCGACGGCCGCGAGAGCTACCCCCGCGTGGCGGCCCGCCTCACCCGGCTGGCCCCATCCGGCGGCCAGGTGGCCCGCGTTCAGGCTGCGCCCGAGCCCCCCGGCTCCGAGCTGCCCCTCCTCGGCATCCGCACCCAGGGCCTCTACCTGGTCCTCCAGGCCGAAGCCCCGGTCGGCTTCGCCACCGGCCTCGTGCGCGCCCCGTCCGGCTCAGGGCTGGCGAGCGCCCGGGTCACCGCCGCCGGGCTCGGCACCGCAGACCTGGCCCGCGACGGCGGGCGGTACGCGGCGGTCGCCTCCTGCGCCACGCCGACCCTCACCGCCCTCCACCCGAGCCTGGACGAGCAGGCCAGCGGGACCCTCTCGGCCCTGGCCCCGGGCCAGGTGGCGACCCTCGACCTCACCGTCACCCCGGTGCCGCCGGCGGTGGTGTCGTTGTTCCCGCCCGACGGCGCGAGCGACGTGTCGGTGCTGACCCCGGTCAGCGTCACCCTCTCCGAGCCGCTCGAGGAGGCATCGGTCACCCCCTCGACCCTGCGCCTCGAGCTCGCCGACGCCCAGGGCCGCGGCAGCGGCGCCTTCGTCGCCGGCACGGTGACCCTGGTCGACGGCGTCACGGTGGCGTTCCGGCCGAGCCTGCCGCTGCCGCCTGGCCGCCGCTTCCTCGCCCGCTTCGCCGGCGGGGTGTGGGACTCCGGCGGCGTGCCCTACCAGGGCGGGCCCCTGACCTGGTCCTTCACCACCTCCGCCCAGGTCGCCCCGGGCGGCCAGGTCCGGCCCGAGCTCTTCCACCTCGGCCTGCCGGTGGACGGCGTGGCCGAGGTGTGGGGCGACGAGCACGCCCTCCCGGGCGCCGGCTGGTCGGTCTCCCCGTACCTGGCGGGTCAGGTGTCGGACCCGGTCCTGGAGACCTACCAGGCCGACGCCACCGGCGCCTTCTCCGGCCAGGTCGGCCACCCGCCCGACTTCCCGTGCGAGCTGGCGAGCGCGGTCTGGGTCGCGGTCCTCGACCCCCAGGGCGCGGTCGCCGAGCGCTTCCGCCTCGGGCCCATGACCACCCCTGACGGCCGCGGCTTCGTCGCCCCGGCGGGCGAGCCGGTGACCTTCAGCTTCGAGGTGGCGGCGGACGACTACCCGTTCGAGGTGCCGATCGGCACCTACACCGTGGAGGTGCCCGAGGGCGCCTTCGCGGCCCCGACCCTGGTCCGCCTCACCCCCCTCGACCCGGCCACGGTGGGCGTGGACACGCCCCCAGGCATGGCCCTCGGCGCCTTTCTCGACCTCGACTTCGACGGCGAGGCGGCCGCGACCCTGCGCCTCAAGGTCCCCGCTCCCCCCGGCATCTCCCCCGACGCCCAGGTCTTCGTCGGCACCCCCCTCGACCTGCCCTGGGGCACGCGCCTCAAGCTCCTCGACGCCGGCGGCGTCCTCACCGAGCCCGCCGGCTCCTTCCTGTCCAACGACCCCTCCCTCCAGCCCGAGCCCCCGGCCGACCAGGGCTCAGGGCTCGGGGCTCAGGGCACAGG
>CAYTJW010001203.1:0-1899 GCA_964438135.1 uncultured Thermoanaerobaculia bacterium | reverse complement strand
GGTGGTCGCGGTCTGCGCCCGGTGGGCGGCGAGGGTGTCGCGGGCGTCGGCCGACAGCTCCGGGGTCGGCGCCGAGAGGGCCGAGCCGTCGAGCAGTGCGTCGAGCAGGCGTCGCCGGGCCGGGTTGAGGTAGGGCGCCTCGGTCGCCTCGTCGCCGCGGGCGCGGAACAGGTCGGAGCGGATGAAGGTGGCGACCTCGTCGGCGGGCGCCGGCCGGACGCCCTCGGCGCCGAGGCTCGCGAGCCAGTCGCGGAGCCGCGCCGCGACCTCGAGCGGTCTCGCCATCAGCTCGTGGTGGGCGACCAGCAGGCGGGGGATGCCGGCGGTGTGGCGCAGCGCGGCGAGGGTGTGCTCCTCCCACAGCGCCACGCCGACCGGGATCGGGAAGCCGTTGCGGGTGGCGATCGACTGCGCCACCTGCAGGGGCCGGCGGACGATCAGGACCGCCGCCGCCTCTCCCGCCAGCTCCAGCCACAGCGGCAGCAGCAGGCACAGGCGCGGGTCCTTGACCAGCCACGGCCGGTGCGGCTCGAGCCGGCGGAGGATGGCGCGGGCGCCGCGGGCGAATCGCCGGCGGTCGGCCGGGGAGAGGCGGGCGACGTCGTCCGCGAGGACGGTGTGCCAGGCGCCGCCGAGGGCGGTCATGACCTCCTCGTTCAGCTCCTGCACGTCGACCCGCTCCCAGAAGCCGGCCGGGTTGTCGGGCTTGGCCGGCATCAGCTCGTCCTCCCGGCCCAGGTGGAGGCCCATCAGGTTGAGGACCCGGGCCAGGGCCGAGGTGCCCGAGCGGTGCATGCCGACGAGGAAGACGCGCATCGCCGTTCGCCCCCTTGCGCCGCCCAGTCTACCTTCTCCCCCGTACCCGTACCCGTGCCCGCCCCCGATGCCCGGGCGTGTCGCTCCGGCTGGACAGGACGCCTCACCTCCGCCATCCTTGGCCGGTGAAGGCGTTCAAGGTGGTCGGCCTGGTCTGCGGCTCCTACGCCCTGTGCCTGGCGGTGGCGGTGGTCGCGGTGTTCGTGACCCTGGTGGTCACCGACGGCTGGGGGGCGGCCCGGACCGGCAACGCCATGATGACCATGCTGCTGCTCGACGCCGCGGTGTTCCTCCTCTCCGCGGTGCTGGTGTTCCTCGGCCTGACCCTGGTGCTGGACGGCCTCGCCTGGCGGCTGCTGATCGTCGCCGGCTACCTCGCCGCCCTGGTCGCGACCTGGCTGCTGGTGGCCTTCATGTCGGCGGTGCTCTTCAACCGGTAGCCCGAGCGCCCCCCAGGCGTCAGCCGTCAGCCTCCAGCGGTCAGCGTTCAGCTTCCCTCAGCCGGCCCGAGTGGCACGGGGCCTCGGCCGGAGCCGACCACCCTCGCGCCGGTGGCTGGCAGGTCGCTCGCACCGTGGCCCGGGTGGCGGGCGGGGGAGCTGAACGCTGAGAGCTGATCGCTGACAGCTGCGCTGCGCCCGATCGGCGACCGGCGATCGTGCCTACTCGCACCCCGGCCCGCGCAGCTCGACCGCGACCTGGTCGTACCAGTCGAGCGAGCCGGGGAGGGCGATCGTCAGCCGGTCGCTGTGGCCGGCGTAGACCCGCTGCATGGGGTGGCCGCAGGCGCTCTGCACCAGGGCGCCGTCGCGAAAGCCGGCGACCCAGAACCAGACGTCGAGCGGCTCGACGTCGCGCCGGCAGTCGTTGCTGACCTCGATCTCGACCAGGACCTGGTTGAGCGGCGCCACGCCCTGGCTGGCCGACCAGGTGGAGTGGACGCACGCCTCGAAACCGGGGGTCGGGGCTGGCCCCGGGCGGGTCGGCTCGGGCGCCGGCGTCGCGGTCGGCGCGGCCGCGGCCGGCTCCGCCTCGGTCCAGGACGAGGCCCACGGCTGGGGGCTGGCGGTCGCGGTCGGCGCC
>CAYTJW010001202.1:0-1901 GCA_964438135.1 uncultured Thermoanaerobaculia bacterium | reverse complement strand
GGATCCTCGTCGCCCGCCGGCCCTGGCTCGGGGTGGCGCTGCTGGCCCTGTTCGTGCCCCTGCAGACGGTCCTGTTCGCCCTCTGGTGCCAGCTGTTCCCGATCCTGTAGGTGCCACTCATCACGACCGCACCCCGCCCTCTCAGCCTACCGACGGCGTTGCAGCGGTTGTGATGGGTGGCACCTGTGGCACCCCTCAGCGTCCGCGGGCGGGCGGCAGCTCGACGGCCGGCGGGGCGGCGCGCAGCACCTCCTCGACCACGGCCATGTCGGCGCGCGGCCGGAAGGCGATGTCGCTCGGCCCGCGCCACTCCAGCTCGAACGAGTCGCCGGCGGCGTGGAGCGCGAACTCGCCGGCGCACGACGGGCAGACGATGCGCTCGCCGTCGCGGGCCCCGGCGGGCGGGGCGACGATCGGCCCGCACTGGTGGCAGGCCAGCATCATCCGCCCCTCGCCGGCGTGGCCGAGGACGTGGTCGAGCGCGCCCTCGCGACCCAGGGCGAGGAAGGCGTCGACGGAGGCCGCGTCGAGCTGGGTGCCGCGCGCCGCCTCGAGCTCGGCGAGGCCGTGCTCCAGGCGGCTGGAGTCGTGGTAGGGGCGGAAGGCGGTCACCGCGTCGAACACGTCGGCGATGGCGACCACGCGCGCGATCGGCCCCGGGACGCGGTCGGCGAGCCGCTCCGGGTAGCCGGTGCCGTCCAGCCGCAGGTGGTGCTCGCTCACCGCCGGCGCGACCAGGGGGGCGAGCGGGTGGTTGGCGACGATCTCCTCGCCGATCTCGGGGTGGAGGCGCAGCGCCCGCCACTCGGCGTCGGTGAGCGGCCCGCGCTTGTTGAGCAGGCCGTCGGCGATGCCGACCTTGCCCAGGTCGTGGACCAGGCCGCCGAGCTGGGCCAGGAAGACGTCGCCCGCCGCCATGCCGAGACGCTCCGCCAGCAGCCGGGCATAACGGCTGGCCCGCCACACGTGGCCGCCGGTGAAACGGTCGCGCGCCTCGATCACCGACGCCAGCACGAGCAGCGACTTGAGCAGCGGCAGGTCGACCACGAAACGCGTCTCGGCCATCTCTCCCTCGCGTCCGCCGGACGGTCCATGGTAAACCAGGAGGAGTGAGGTACGGCATCGTCACCGACATCCACGGCGACCTCGGCGGCCTCGAGCTGGCCCTGGCCGCCCTCGAGGCGCGCGGGTGCGGCCAGCAGGTCATCTGCCTCGGCGACATCGTCGACGAGGGGATGGAGGGCGCCGACGCCTGCGCCGAGCTGGTGCGGGCGCGCTGCCGCGCCGTCCTGGTCGGCAACCACGACGCGGTGGCGGTGCGGGTGAGGCCGCGGGCGCTCGCCGCCGCCACGCTCGACTGGCTCGCCACGCTGCCCGAGCGGCTCCTGCTCGGCGACACCCTGCTGGTCCACGACAACCCCCTGCCCGAGGCGCAGGCCGGCCGCGGGCGGTGGTGGAGCGGCGCCTACATCCGCACCCCGGACGACGCCCGGGCGGTGCTCGAGGCGACCGCCGGCCAGTGGCGCAACCTGGTGGTCGGCCACCTGCACTCGCCGCGGGTGCTCACCGCCGACCGCCGGGTCGACGTCGTCGGCAGCCGGACCTTCACGCTCCCGCCGGAGGAGCGGCACGTCCTCTGCGTCGGCGCGGTGACGCGCTCGGACGGCACCGGCGCACCGCCCCGGGCCGCCATCCACGACCCGGACCGCGGCACCTTCGAGCTCCTCGAGGTCGGGCGCGGCGGCTGAGCCGGGTCGGCCCGCGGCCGCGGCGCACGGCGCCTCCCGTACAATGTGGCCGTCATGGGGCGCGGCTCCTGCCTGCTGCTGACCGTGGTCGCGCTCGGCCTGGCCGGGCCGGGGCGGGCCGTCGACACCACCTGCCCGACCGTGGTCGAGGTC
>CAYTJW010001201.1:0-1902 GCA_964438135.1 uncultured Thermoanaerobaculia bacterium | reverse complement strand
AGCCGCTGGCTCTCCCGCTCGGCGCGGCGCTCCGGCAGGCGGCGGAGGCGGCGGGCGCGCTCGCCCGCGTCCGCCAGCCGCCGCTCCGGCGACCCGTCGACCACCGCCGCCAGGTCCTCCCGCAGCAGCTCGTCCGCCACCTCCCGCTCCCAACCCGGGGCCACCACCCGGCGCAGGTCCCCCACCACCAGCTGGAAGAGGATCGCGCCCAGCGCGTAGACGTCGGCCTGGACCGTGGCCGGCCGGCCCTCGAGCAGCTCCGGGGCGAGGTAGAGGCGGGTGCCGGCGGTGGTCTCCGCCTCCCCCTCCGCCTCGGTCAGGCCCGCCACCGTGATGCCGGCGGACTCCAGCCGGGACCGGTCGGTCACCATGCCGATGCCGAAGTCGGTCAGCCGCACCTCGGGCGATGAGGCCGGGCCGGTCACCAGCAGGTTGGCCGGCTTGACGTCCTTGTGCAGCACGCCGACCGAGTGGGCGGCGGCGAGGGCGTCGGCCGCCTGGGCGACGATCTCGAGCCGGCTCTCGAGCGGCACCGCGGCGACGCCGCCCCGCTCCGCCGCCCACTCGACCAGGCTGCCGCCCTCGACCAGCTCGGCCTCGATGAAGTAGGGCGGCTCCTCGAAGCTCCAGTCGAGGATGCGGGTGATGTCGCGGCGGCTGCCGAGCGCCTCCTTGAGCAGCCGGAACAGCGTCACCTCGCGCCGCAGCCCGGTCAACCGGTCGGCCTCGAAGCAGAACTTGAACACCTCCCGGTCGCCGGTCTTGACGTGGCGAGCCAGCCACACCTCGCCGAAGCCGCCCTCGCCGAGCTTGCGCTCGAGGCGCCAGTGCGCCCGGTGCGGCACCTCCAGCCCCGGCGCCGGCCGCCAGCCGAGCACCGAGGGGTCGCCGACGACCCGCCGCGCCTTGTCCGAGTCGGGCGGCGGCGCGAGCGGCGACGAGCCCTCCCGGCCGACCTCGAACACCTCCACCGGCTCCTCGACCCCCTTGAGCAGGTAGCCGCCGTGGGCCAGCCAGCGCAGGTCGACCCGGTCGTCGCCACCGCCGACCGCGGCCCGCCGGGCGAGGTCGAAGGCGCCCCGCGTCAGCAGGGTCTGCCGCCCCTGGGCGAGGGCCATGACCCGCGCCGCCATCGGCTTCGCCAGCCCCTCGACCTCGAGCGGCTTGGCGCCACGCGCCACGTCCTCGGCCGGGTTCGCGCGCAGGAAGACCTCGCCCAGGTGGATGCCGACCCGGGCCTCAAGCGGCGCCCCCAGCTCGCGCCCGAGCACCGCCAGCGCCTGGTGGTAGGCGAGGGCGTAGCGGACCGCGTCGAGCGGCCGCTCGAACAGCAGCAGGAAGCCGTCGGTCTTGTCGATCTCGCGGCCGCCGTGGTCGCGCAGCAGGTCGCGGGCGAGGCGGTCGTGGCGGCCGAACAGCTCGAAGGCGCGGGCGTCGCCCAGGGTCTCCACCAGGCGCGTGCTGCCGACCAGGTCGGACAGCAGCAACGTGGTGACCACCGCCCCGGTCGCCTCGCCGCCCCGCTCCTCGCTCACCCCGACCTCCCACACCATTGTGCCACCGCGGTCGGTGACAGGCCCGCGCCCGCCGGCCATAATGCCGGGCATGGGCCAGCCAGCTCACCGCGTCGACCTGATCGGCGTCCCCCTCGACCTCGGCGCCGGCCGCCGCGGCGTCGACATGGGCCCGTCGGCCCTCCGCCTGACCGGGCTCGGCGCCCGCCTGGCCGCCCTCGGCCTGGAGGTCGAGGACCACGGCGACCTGACGGTGCCGATCCCCGAGCGCTGCCGCGTCCTCGACCCCAGCCAGCGCTACGTGGCCGAGATCGCGGCGGTGTGCCGCGACCTGGCCGGGCGGGTGGCCGCCGCGGTCGCGGCCGGCCGGGTGCCGGTCTGCCTCGGC
>CAYTJW010001200.1:0-1902 GCA_964438135.1 uncultured Thermoanaerobaculia bacterium | reverse complement strand
CGACGCCCGCGGCGGAGCGGTTGAGGGAGATGCGGCGGGCGAGGTCGCTCAGCGAGCCGGCGGCGGGCGCCGGCGGCGGTGCCGTCGGCGCGTCCCCGGCCCGCACGGCCGCGGGCAGCGCGACGAGGGTGAGGGCGATGGCGATGACGGGGGTCCCGCGTTGACGCATGGCACACCTCCTCGGGTGGCGGAGCAGCGGGACGGGCTCGAGCTCGAGCATAACCCGGGGACAGGGACGCGGGGCCGTTCCAGTGGCGCTTTCACGCGGCTTTCACCCTCCCCGGGCCGGGTCGGCTCGAACCGGGGGCGGTGTCGGCGGTACGATGCGGGCCGGGAGGGAGGGGTCATGCCGTTCGTGCCCGGACCCGAGCTCGACGATCGGCTCCAGCGCCTGGTCCGCCGCCTCGCCGCCGACCGTCTCGACGGGGCCCTGCTGCACGGGGCCAGCAACCTGATCTACTTCGCCGGCACCGCCCAGCAGGCGCACCTGTGGGTGCCGGTCGACGGCGAGCCGGTGTTGCTGGTGCGCCGGGTGCTGGAGCGGGCTCGGGCCGAGTCCGCCCTCGGTCGGCTCGAGCCCCTCGGCAGCCTGCGCCAGCTCGCCCTCCACCTCGGCCGGTGCCGGCGGCTGGGGATGGAGCTGGACATCATGCCGGTGAGCCAGTTCGAGCGCTACCGGACGACGCTGGCGGGCCTGGAGGCGGTCGACGTGGGACCCGCCACCCGTGCCATCCGCGCCGTCAAGAGCGCCTGGGAGCTGGAGCGGATCCGGGCCGCGGCGGTCGCGTCCGACGCCACCCTGGCCGAGGTCCGGGCGGCGCTGCGCGAGGGCATGAGCGAGCTGGAGCTGGCGATCGTGGCCGAGGGTGCGGAGCGGCGGCACGGCTTCCAGGGCTTCCTGCGCTGGCGCGCCGCGAGCGGTTTCGAGTGCCCCTGGGTGCACGTGCTGGCCGGCCCGAGCGCCCTCGCCTTCAGCTTCTCCGACACCCCCTTCGGCGGCGAGGGCGTGACCCCGGCCGCCCCCTTCGGCCCGAGCCACCGCCGCATCGGCCGAGGCGTGCCGGTGTGCGTCGACTTCGCCCTGGCCCGCGACGGTTACATCCACGACCTCACCCGCACCCTGGCGGTGGGGTCGCTGCCGGACCACCTGCGCCGGGCTCACGACCTGTGCGTCGCGGTCCACGACCTGGTCCGCGCCGAGGCTGTGCCCGGGGCCGACGGGGCGGCGATCTGGCAGCGCTGCCTGGAGCTGGTGGAGGGGGCCGGCCTCGCCGCCCACTTCATGGGCTGGGGCGAGCAGCGGGTGCGCTTCGTCGGCCACGGCGTCGGCCTCGAGCTCGACGAGCTGCCGCTGCTGGCGCCGGTCGCGGGGCAGCGCCTCGAGGCGGGGCACGTGATCGCCGTCGAGCCCAAGCTGTTCTTCCCCGGCGAGGGCGCGGTCGGTCTCGAGAACACCTACGTCGTGCGCGACGACCGCCTCGAGACCCTGACGGTCACCCCCGACGAGCTGCTGGTGGTCTAGCGGGGTCCTTCCGGCCGGTCGCGGCGCGAGCCGCCGCGGCGGGAGGCTATCCCGGCGGCCCGCCCCGCGCCGGCGGCTGCCGCCGGTGGCTGCCGGCGACCAGGTCGAACGCCAGCAGACGGCACTCGAGGGGGCCGTTGTGGAGGACGAACCGGCGGCGGGGTCGCAGGCCGATGGAGCGGGCCAGCTCGGCGTCGGCCGCCAGCACCCAGGCGGTGCAACCGGCGGCGTGGCGCTTGAGGGCGTCGCCGAGGCGGCGGTAGAGGAGCGGCAGGTCGTCGCCCTGCCCGAGGCGGTGCCCGTAGGGCGGGTTGGTCACCACCAGCGCGCCGGGCGAGAGGCCGCCGGCCGGGTCGCGAGTCGAATGCCGGCCGGGCGAG
>CAYTJW010001199.1:0-1905 GCA_964438135.1 uncultured Thermoanaerobaculia bacterium | reverse complement strand
CCGTCGAGGCGGACCGCGAGCGGCCAGTGCTCGCGGTCGCCCGGCAACGGCAGCCAGGTGTCGGCGAAGGCGGTCCAGGCGACGGCGAAACGGCCGCCGCCGGCGGTGGCGTCGAGGCGCAGGCGGTGCGGCCAGGCGCAGGCGTGCTGGCCCGGCTCGCCGAAGCCGCCGCTCATCCAGAACGGGCACTGGCGGTGCTCCTGGTCGGCCATGACCCAGGCCTTCCAGCCGGCCAGGGCGGGCGGGATGTCCCCGGCCGCCGCGGGTGGCAGGGCGGCGAGGGCGAGCAGGGCGAGGGTCGGGGCGAGGGCGGCGCGGCGCATGGGTGCCTCCGGGGCTCGGCGTCCGGGCGGTGCAGCGGTTTCTCCCTCCTGCCATCGTAGCGGGGTCCTGGCGGCCGGTCGAGGCGGGCGCCGCGCCCGTCCGCCGCAGCTCACCCAGGACCTGGGCTTCGACCTCGACTCGGACCTGGACGTGGACGCTGCGGGAGCTGCGACACGTCCGTGCCCGCGCTGCCGGCCGAGGGGTGGGCCGGGACATCGGGTACGGGTACGGGTACGGGAACGGGTACGGGCCCGGTCGTGGGCGGCGTTTGGGCGTTGTATAGTGTTCGCGTGGAGCCCGGACGGTGATCAGGCCCAAGGCGCGGGTGCTGGTGGTCGACGACGACCCGCTCTCGACCGAGCTGATCCTCGAGTACCTGGAGGACGGCGGCTACGAGATCGAGACCGCCGCCGACGGCCGCGACGGCTGGCTGCGGCTGGAGGCCCGGCCGGAGGCCTACGACGTGGTGCTGCTCGACCGCATCATGCCGCGCATGGGCGGCATCGAGGTGCTGCGCCGGATCAAGAAGCACCCGGCCCTGGGCTCGCTGCCGGTCATCATGGAGACCTCGGCCGGCGACCGCCAGGAGGTGATCGAGGGGATCTCGGCCGGCGCCTACTACTACCTGACCAAGCCCTTCGAGGCGGAGATGCTGCGCTCGATGGTCCGCTCGGCGGTCGAGGACTACGCCCGCGTCCGGGCCCTGCACCAGGAGGTGCGCAAGAGCGCCGGGATGCTGCGTCTGATGCGGACCGGGGTGTTCGAGTTCCGCAGCCCCGAGGACGCCACCGACCTCGGCAGCTTCCTGGCCAAGGCCTGCCCCGACCCGGAGCGGGTCGTCATCGGCCTGTCCGAGCTGCTGATCAACGCGGTCGAGCACGGCAACCTGGAGATCAGCTACGAGGAGAAGAGCGACCTGACCCGGCGCGGCGAGCTGGCGGCGGAGATCCGGAGCCGGCTCGACAGCGAGCGCTTCGCGAGCCGGCTGGCGGTGGCCCGCTTCGAGCGCGACGGGCACCGCATCCTGATCACCATCACCGACCAGGGCCGGGGCTTCGACCCGACCCCCTACCTGCAGATCGACCCCGGCCGCGTCTTCGACAGCCACGGCCGCGGCATCGCCATCGCCAACCTCCTCAGCTTCGACAGCCTGCAGTACCGTTGCGGCGGCCGCGAGGTGGTCGCCTCGGTGGCGGGAACCGCCCGCGAGATGTAGGTGGCTCGGGGCCCGGGAGCGGCGGCGTGGGCTCGGTTCGCGGGCCGGGCCCTGCTCGACGCCGGGCGCAGCCTGGCGGCCGCCCTCCTGCCCTGGCCCGAGAACGTGCGCTGCGGCCGGCGCTGGGGGGTGGACGTGGCCCGCGCCTCGTTCCTGCTCGGCCTGGTCGAGGCAGTGGGGGGCGCCCTGCTCTGGTTCTTCGGCGCCGTCGCCGCGGTCCAGGGCGGCTCGCCGGCCCTGGCCTGGCTGCTGCTGGAGAACTGGTTCGACGGGCTCGGAACGGGTCACTTCATGGGCGCCGGCCTGGTCGCGCTGCTGGCCTGGTTCCTCCACCCGCTGTCCTGGTTGCTCGCCCTCGTCGGCCT
>CAYTJW010001198.1:0-1906 GCA_964438135.1 uncultured Thermoanaerobaculia bacterium | reverse complement strand
CCCCACCCCTCCAGCACCCTTCTCCGGCGTCGGCGGAGTTATTGCGGAGCACAGGTCGATTATCCTCGGTGTGATCGAGGCATTCCTGACGAAGCGCCAAGTGCGCGACCTTGTGAGTGGGCACCGGGCCGCGGGCTAGTAGACCTGATGCCGCTGCCGAAGACCGTCAAGATCGGCGGGCGCGGAGCCGGTTTCCGATTGTCGCTCAGGCTATCCTGCTATAGATGGTAAGTGACTCTGGCTGAGGTTCCGGGCAAAGAGCCGGAACTGCTCGCAGATCTCCCCCTCTTGTTGGCAGAACGCTTCGCGCGCCGACTCAAGCCGGCTAAGGACGCCAGCGGAGTCGCCAGTGAGAACCGAGACTACAATGTCGCGATAACGCCAGCCGGGCGTTCTGGCACCCTGGATGGCCCAGGCCTCCGGCAACTTCGAGAGGCTCAGAAACGGGCGCAGTCCCTCGAGTGCCAACTCGATGGTGTTCATGACCTCGTCACACTGGGCCGGCGCTTCCCACCACTTGTATTGCTGGCCCAGGGCATACCCCACGTTGGCGCCCACTGTGCCCACCCAATCGTCCTGGGGCAGATGCATAAGTTCAGCCTTGAGTTGCTCCACACGATCGTGGCGAATGCCGACGAAGGGCGCGATGTCAACGCGCTGCCCAAGGGGGCCCGTGTCCACCCAGAACGAGAAATCGCCATCGACGCGGAGCATGTGCATACGCCCATTGCGACGAAAGCCGCGACTCACCAAGGCATTCGAGACTTCCTTGCGAAGGTTCATTCTCACTGCCCCATCAAGGTAGGCGTGCGACTCCACACGTCGCCCTGGAACACGACCTGGATCAACTCGCCCTCGGCGAGACTCCCGGATCGCGGCCCAACCTGCGCGGTAAGCCCAGCATCACCCGCACGAACAAGCTCCGGTATCACCACCTGTTGGTTGGCGGTGTATGTGGCCTGGGGGGAGTACTTGGATTCGACGTAGACGTAACAGCTCTCCCCCGGTGCTTGAGTCAAGGCGTCCGCGCGGACGCTGACCTTCTGGCCGTTGACGGTAAAGGTCAGATCGACCTCCTCGCCAATGATCGTCTCACCCCGAGCCAAGGCCGCCTCGCGACTCCAGCCGGAGCCCAGTTGCCCCTTCTGGTTCGGTGTGAGCGCCGTCGACTGTGGCGGGGCCTCCGACGGAGAGACGGTAGCGGACTGCTGGTACTTGAGACCCTCTGCATAGCCGAACGCGCCCCCAACCACAGCAGCACCGGCGTAGCCGGCGACCGAGGTCGGGTCCTGCCTTGTCTCCAGAACACCAACCTCGACCACATCAGCGGTCGCCGTAGCGGCCACGCCCCCGGCAGCACCGCCCGCAGCACCGGCCAAGGCGGGATTCAGACCGGCCTGAGCGGCTCGAACCGCTACGGCGCGGCCAGCCAGACCGCCAGTAGCGGTTGTCGCAGCCCACGTCCCCACGGCGCCCGAGACTTTTCCGGTGTATTCCCAGGCGTCGATCTCGCGGCGCTCCATCTGCTCCTGAGCCTTGTCGATCTTGCCAACGGCACCAGCTGAGGCAAACTCGACCGTGGCGTACGCTGCCTCGCCCACCATAGAGAGTGAGCGGCGACCAAGCTTCTGCCACCACCTACCCTCGTCGCTCCACGCCTCCTCGGTGTAGCCGTGTACGAGCTGCCCGAGGCTCTCAAGCCCGAGCGGGTCGGTGTACATCGCCGGGTTCAGGCGGAATCCGGCGTACAGGTTCGGGGAGTCGACGTCGAGCAGCGGGTCCTCTGAGAGCCAGGAGGCGTTTCTTGCGTCGTACCACCTGGCCCTGGCGTAGCTGAGGCCGGTGACGGGGTCAGTCCAGAGGCCCTGGAAAGTCAGCCTACGCGTTTCTGCGCTTATCCTGTTGA
>CAYTJW010001197.1:0-1907 GCA_964438135.1 uncultured Thermoanaerobaculia bacterium | reverse complement strand
ACCGCCGCCCGCCGAGCTCGCCCGTGGCCACCACCAGCGGCACCGCCGCGCAGCCCGCGAGGTGGCGCAGCACCTCGACCTCCCAGCGCAGGTCGGCGCGCTCGGGCGCGGGCCCGACCGGGTCGGCGACCAGCCAGCAGCGACGGCCGGTCGGGCGGTGGACCGCGCGCCACGCCAGCAGGCCGAGCGGGTCGGAGCCGACCTGCTCCAGCAGCTCGTAGTCGGGCAGGTCGAGCGGGGCGGCTGAGTCCTCGGCCATGGTGCGCTCTCCCCCATGGTGGTCCGCGGGAACCCGCCCGTCAACCGCCGGCGCGCCCTCGTCCTGGACCTGGACCTGGACGTGGTCGTGGACGTGGACGTGGACGTCGAAGTGGACGTGGACCCATCGGGCCCGGGCACGGGTACGGGGGGACCGCGGAGAGAAGGGGGCGGGTATACTCCGCCGACACGGCTGGCCCGGCCCTGTCCTCGGGCCTGGCGCGGGAGGGACCATGGCGGACAACGGTCTGTACCTGGGCGCGCGGGTGGGCTCGAGCGAGCGGGTCGAGCTCCCCCCCGACCACCTCACCACCCACGCGGTCTGCCTGGGCATGACCGGCTCGGGCAAGACCGGCCTCGGCATCGTCGCCCTGGAGGAGCTGGCGCGGCGGCGGGTGCCGCTGCTGGTGGTCGACCTCAAGGGTGACATGGTCAACCTGCTGCTCAACTTCCCCGGCCCGGCGCCGGAGGCGCTGGCCCCCTGGCTGCCGGCCGACGCGGTCGCCGGCCGCGACCGGATGCAGGTCGCGGTCGAGCAGGCGAACGCCTGGCGCGACGGCCTCGCCCGCTGCGGCCTCGGCCCGGCCGACGCCGAGGCGGTGCGCGACGGCGTCGCCTGGCAGCTGCTCACCCCGGGCGTGGCGGCGGCCGCGCCGGTCAACATCCTGCCGGCCCTGTCGGCCCCGGCCGGCTGGGACCCCGACGCGGACCCCGACGGCGCCACCGACCGCGTCAACGGCGTGGTGTCGGGCCTCCTGTCGCTGGTCGGCCGCGGCGGCGACCCGCTCACCGACCGCGACCACGTGCTGCTCGCGGCGACCGTCCTCGAGCACTGGCGGCGGCGCGACCCGCTCGACCTGGTGGCGCTCCTCAAGAGCATCGCCGACCCGCCGCTCGAGTCCTTCGGCGCCCTGCCGGTCGAGACCTTCTACCCCCGCGCCGAGCGGGTCAAGCTGCTGGTCGAGCTCAACACCCTGCTCGCCAGCCCCGCCTTCGCCGCCTGGACCCGTGGCACCCCCCTCGACATGGGGGCGCTGCTGGGGACCCTCGAGGCGCCTCGCGCCAGCGTCGTCACCGTCGCCCACCTCGACGACCGCCAGCGCCTGTTCTTCCTCGCCCTGCTGTTCTCCGAGCTGCTCGCCTGGACCCGCCGCCAGCCGGCCTCGGCCGGCCTGCGCGCCCTGCTCTACCTCGACGAGGTGCAGGGCATCCTGCCGCCCCACCCCGCCAACCCGCCCACCAAGGCGCCGCTCCTGACCCTGTTCAAGCAGGGCCGGGCCTTCGGCGTCGGCGCCTGGCTCGCCACCCAGAACCCGGTCGACCTCGACTACAAGGCCCTCGGCAACGCCGGCGTCAAGCTGGTCGGCACCCTGGTCACCGACCGCGACCGCGAGCGGGCGCTGGAGGGGCTGGGGATGGACCGGCTGCCCGACGGCCGCGACGCCCACGCCGTGGTCGCCACGCTGGGCAAGCGCCAGTTCCTGCTCGACGACGTCCGCGCCACGGCGCGGGTCTCGACCTTCGCCTCCCGTTGGGCCCTGTCCTACCTGCGCGGCCCGGTCACGCTGGCCGAGGTCGGGCCGCTGGTCACGACCGCGCCGCAGCCGGCGACCGCAACGCCCTCGAGAGCTACCTCGAGCAGACCGTCA
>CAYTJW010001196.1:0-1908 GCA_964438135.1 uncultured Thermoanaerobaculia bacterium | reverse complement strand
ATGGCATGGGGGCATTCTCAGCTGCCGCGATTGCCCCGGATCTCTTCAAGAGCGTGGTTGTAGTCGCCGTCGGCTTGGACGTGGGCTCACTTCGCATGCTCTTGAGCGCCCCAGTGCCTCCTGTCAGACTGCTCGTCCCTGAGGTAGCGCTCCCATGGTTCAAGCCCAAGGTCGAGGCACTTGGCGCTCCCACTGATCGTCTGGAACTCCGTAGCGTCAGCCTCCCACGCGCGCATTCGGCTTCGGAACTCCGGCCGTATGTGTCGCACGTATTGGATGCACTCGCATCCGTGCCTGGTGAGACGATTCCGACGATCCGGTGATGGAGCAAGCCTGGCAAGACGCTCGGCACCCAGCCAACGGGTGGGCGACGGATCACGCCTCACCCGTCGGCGGTCTTGTGCATCACGAGGAGGGGCAGGGTGACACGGGGCCAGTTGGCGCGCTGCGCTACGCTCTGGACCGGCTCGCGGAGGTGGGGCCAGGTCTGGAAGCGCACCATGGGTGCGAACACCTCACAGAACGTGTCGTCCACGGCCTTGTCGCTGGTGTAGTACCAGCTGAACGTCGCCGCGACCACGCCCAGGGTCTTTCCGCGGGCGCCGATCAGGCGGACCTCGTGCTCCACGTCGACCCGCGGCAGGCCGTCTTCCGCCAGCGCGTAGCCACAGCGCTCGCGGTGGCGCAGGCTCTTCATGCAGTCTGCCGACCGGCACCTGCTTCACCGGCACCAGCTCGACATGGACCCAGTACACCGCCTCCCTCTCGACCTGGGCCGACTCCGACGTCGAGCTGTGCTGGCTGCTGTCGACCGACGGCTCGCAGAACGGCACCGGCTGGCTGGTCGACGACCTCTCGATCACCCAGGTCGAGGTCTTCGGCAGCTGCCCCACCTCGACCGAGAACCCCGTCTTCGCCGACGGCTTCGAGTCCGGCGGCACCGGCACCTGGAGCGCGACCCAGCCGTGACCGCGGCGCTCCCCTGACCCACCAGGCCCCCGGCTTTCCCGGGGCCCGTTTTCTCCACCCCCGTCGGTGCGGTGACGCCGAGACCGCCGTCCACGCCCGTGGGCGGGCGGGGGTCTGGGTGCTCGGACGAACTCTGCCGCCCCCCGGTGGCTAGTCCGGCGGAGGCCGCGCGGCGTGGCCGGCTCGCCGCGCTCGGCTCGACCACGGCAGCGGCGGCTTCGGGACGCAGGACTGGAGCCACGACTCGACCGGCAACCGCCTGCAGGAGGTCGCTGTCGTCTCGGGCACGACCACGACCTCCACCTTCGCCTACGAGGGCGTGACCTCTCTCCTCGACTTCATCACGGTAGTGAAGGGCCTCAAACAGACCTTCTACGACGTCACCCACGACGATGCCGGCAACCTGGCCGGGGACGGCGTCACCACCTACGGCTACGGGCCGCGCGGGACCCTGCTCCAGGAGAACGTCAGCGGCCCCGGCTTCGACTACCGCTACGACGCCGACGGGCGGAGGATCTGGAGCGAGAAGGACGCCGGCGCGCTCATCCAGACCCGGCACTACCTCCTGCCCGACGGCTCCCCCTACTTCGAGGACGCCGTGGCCGGCGGCACCGCCGACCGCTCGCTGGTCTTCCTCGGCGGCCGGCTGCTCGCCTCCTTCACGCCGGCCGGCACCCTCGACCAGGTGGTGTCGGACCACATCGGCTTCCCGCTCGTTTCGTTGGGCGGCCTCGGCGGCGTCCGCTGGCAGGCCGAGTCCGACCCCTTCGGCCGCATCACCGAGGTGTACCGCGGCTCCGCCGACAACGACCCCCTCCTGCGCTATCCTGGCCAGTGGGAGCCCCGCGGCATGGCCACCACCACCCAGACCCTCCTCTTCTACAACACCCACCGCTGGTACAACCCCAAGTGGGGCAGGTACACCCAGGCGGATCCGAT
>CAYTJW010001195.1:0-1913 GCA_964438135.1 uncultured Thermoanaerobaculia bacterium | reverse complement strand
CCCGACCGCCTCCGCCGCCTGCCGGTCGACCACGGCGTCGCCCCGGTCCCGACCCGCGGCGGCCAGGCGGCGGCGCTGGCCGCT
Organism: uncultured Thermoanaerobaculia bacterium; assembly: GCA_964438135.1. Lineage (GTDB taxonomy): Bacteria > Acidobacteriota > Thermoanaerobaculia > Thermoanaerobaculales > Sulfomarinibacteraceae > CAYTJW01. Next base: position 1,829 of record CAYTJW010001195.1, on the reverse strand, counting down.
CTCGACGAGTTCGTCGAGAGCCGGCTGGCCGACTACCCCGACCGCCGCAACCACCCCGACGACGACGCCGCGAGCGGCCTGTCGCCGTACCTCCACTTCGGCCACGTCTCCCCCCACCAGGTGTTCCAGCGGGTCATGGTCTGCGCCCGCTGGACCCCGGAGGACCTGTCGCCCCGCGCCGACGGCCGCCGCGCCGGCTTCTGGGGCGCGAGCGAGGCGGTCGAGGCCTTCCTCGACCAGCTCGTCACCTGGCGCGAGCTGGGCCACTCCACCTGTCGCCTCCTCCCCGACCACGACCGCTACGAGTCGTTGCCGGAGTGGGCGCAACGGACCCTGGCCGCCCATGCCGGCGACCCGCGGCCGCACCTGTACACCCGCGCCACGCTCGACGACGCCGCCACCCACGACCGGCTCTGGAACGCGGCCCAGAACCAGCTGCGGCGCGAGGGGCGGCTGCACAACTACCTGCGCATGCTGTGGGGCAAGAAGATCCTGGAGTGGACCTCGGAGCCGCGCGAGGCGCTCGAGGTCATGCTCGAGCTCAACGACCGCTACGCCCTCGACGGCCGCGACCCGAACTCGGAGAGCGGCGTCTTCTGGGTCCTCGGCCGCTACGACCGGCCGTGGGGCCCGCGCCGGCCGGTCTTCGGCACCGTCCGCTACATGTCGTCCGCCGCCACGCTGCGCAAGGTCAGGGTGCGCGGCTACCTCGAGAGGTACGGTTGAGCGCCGCCGGCGCCCCGGTCCTGGTCACCGGCGCCACCGGTTACGTCGGCGGCCGCCTGGTGCCGCTGCTGCTCGAGCGCGGCCGGAGGGTGCGGGTGCTGGTGCGCGACCCCGGCCGCATCGCCGGCCGGCCGTGGGCGGGCGCGGTCGAGGTCGCGGTCGGCGACGTGCTCGACCCGGCGTCGCTCGCCACCGCCTGCGCCGGCGTCGACGCCGCCTACTACCTGGTCCACCAGATGCACGCCGGCGCGGACTTCGCCGCCCGCGACCGCCAGGCCGCCCGCCACTTCGCCGCCGCCGCCCGCGGCCTCCGCCGGGTCGTCTACCTGGGGGGGCTGGTGCCCGAGGGGGGTGCCCCCTCCGCCCACCTTCAGAGCCGCGCCGAGGTGGGGGAGGTCCTGCGCGCCGGCGCCCCCACCCTCGAGCTGCGCGCCGGCCCGATCATCGGCTCCGGCTCGGCCTCGTTCGAGATGGTCCGCTACCTCACCGAGCGCCTGCCGGCCATGGTCGCGCCGCGCTGGATTTCCAACCAGGTCCAGCCGATCGCGGTGCGGGACATGCTCGCCTACCTGCTGGCGGCGCTGGAGCAGGGCCGGCCGGGGGTTCTCTCCGTCGGCGGCGAGCCGCTGTCGTTCCGCGACATGATGCTGGTCTTCGCCCGCGTCCGCGGCCTCAAGCGGTTGATCGTGCCGGTGCCGGTGCTGGCGCCGCGCCTGGCCGCCCTCTGGGTCGGCCTGGTGACGCCGATCCCCAACCGCCTCGCCGTGCCGCTGATCGAGGGCATCGTCCACCCGGTGGTGGCCGACACCTCGGCTGCCCGCCGCGAGCTCCCCGGCGTGACGCCGATGCCCTACGAGCGGGCGGTCGAGCTGGCCCTCGCGCGGGTCGGCGGGCACGCGGTCGAGACCCGCTGGAGCGGCGCCCTCGGCGGCGCCGCGGCCCCCACCCTGAGCGAGAGCGAGGGGTTGACCCGCGAGGTGCGCGTGCATCGCGCCGCCGCGAGCCCGGAGGCGGTCTACCGGGTCGTGTCGTCGCTGGGGGGGGAGCGGGGCTGGATGACGTGGGGCTGGGCGTGGCGCCTGCGCGGCGCCGCCGACCGCCTC